>CAIMVC010000398.1 GCA_903844825.1 uncultured Burkholderiales bacterium
GAGGGGGCTGCCTCCCCTTGGGGCGGCCCGGCGGGAAGCTCGGCCCCCACGCTTGCCACTGCGTGTGCTGCGCTGCCCCCCGAGGGGGCTGCCTCCCCTTGGGGCGGCCCGGCGGGGAGGTCCAGGTGAAAGCCAGTGACCGTGGAGTCGCCGAGGTGGGCATGCAGGAAGGGGCTCAGGCTGAGCATGAGCACCAGCGCCATCACGAACAGCCGTGAACTGCCGCGGTGCAGGTGCTGAAGCAGGCGGTGAGCGGACATGCTTTGATCTTACTACCCTGCCCGGCGCTGCCGAGGGTTTTCCCGCGCCCGGCGCTCTTGCTCCGTCCCACTCTCGGCCGAAGCCCCCTCTCCCGCCTTCCTCCCGGCAAAAGAAAAATCTCGCTGTCCGACAAGAGTCGAACTCCCCGCCTGCCCCTCAGCGGGCACCGGACCGGATACCGGCCAATTTCAGGCGGCGGCGCGTGCCAGGCGGTCGCGTACGCCGTCCCATTCGGGGCTGTCGGGCACCGCTTCCACCAGGATTTGCGTCACGCCCGCAGCGTCGAGCAAGCGCAGCACGGCGAAAAGTTCGTGGGCCGTGGCACTGGCGCTGCCGGGCATGCTCTGGTGCCTGACGCCGGCGGGCAGCGCCAGCGGGCTGCGGGCATAGACCGCCAGCTGCGATGGCCTGAGCGCCGCGCTGTTGAGGGCTTCTTGCAGCGCTGCCGCCTGCAGCAGGCGCACCCGGGCTTGCGGCGCGTAGTGCGAGGCCAGCGTGCCCGAGGCGCGCGGCGCCGCAGCAGCCAGCTCATCAGCGCTGAGCACCGGCTGGCCACAGGCTTCCTGCAGGTGCGTGCGGGTCAGTGCGCCCGGCCGCAGCAGCACCGGCCGGCCACGCGTGCAGTCGACGATGGTGGACTCGATGCCGACCTCGCATGGCCCGCCGTCGAGCACCAGCAATTCGTCGCCGAGCTCTTGCCGAACATGCTCGGCGGTGGTCGGGCTGACGCGGCCGAAGCGGTTGGCGCTGGGCGCGGCCACACCGGTCTGGCAGGCGCGCAGCAAGGCCTGGGCGACGGGGTGCGAGGGGCAACGCAGGCCGATCGAGTCCTGACCACCCGCCGCGGCGCTGGCCACGCCCGGCCGGCGCGGCAGGATCACGGTCAGCGGGCCGGGCCAGAAAGCGTTGATGAGCTTTTGCGCAAACTCCGGCACGTGGCTGGCGTAGTCGCTGACCTGCGCGGCGCTGGCCAGGTGCACGATCAGGGGATGGTCGGCGGGCCGTCCCTTGGCGGCGAAGATGCGTGCCACTGCCTGGTCATTGCTGGCATCGCCGCCCAGTCCATAGACGGTTTCGGTCGGCAGGCCAACCAGCGCACCGGCCCGGATGCGGCGCGCTGCTTCGGCCACGGCCAACGGGTCGTCGCCGGGCAGGATCATCCCAAGCTTTCCAGCCCGGGCAGGCCCAGCCGGCGGGCCGCCTCGCGGGCGCTGGACAGCACGCCACTGAGCTCGGCTCCTGTGAAGGTCAGGTGACCCATCTTGCGACCGCGCCGCGCCTCGGTTTTTCCGTACAGATGCAGGTGCGCGCCAGGCAGGGCCAGCACGCCGGCCCAGTCAGGGGTGCGCAGCTGGCCCTGGGCGTCAAACCACACATCGCCTAGCAAGTTGAGCATCAGCGCCGGCGAGTGCTGGCGTGGCGTGGGCAGGGGCAGGCCCGTCAGAGCGTGAACCTGCAGGTCGAACTGCGAAAAATCGCAGGCGTCCAGGGTGTAGTGGCCGCTGTTGTGCGGGCGCGGGGCCATCTCGTTGACCACCAGCGTGTCGGCACCCGCGCCGCCGTCCAGTACAAAAAACTCCACGCACAAAAGCCCCACGTAGTCGATCTGGGCGGCAATCGCTTCGGTGGCGGCGCGGGCACGCGCGGCCAGCTCGGCTGGCAAGCAGCCGCCGTAGGCGTGGGTGATCGCCAAGATGCCGTCGACGTGCACATTGCGCTGCGGCGGGTAGCTAACCACCTGGCCGTCCCAGCCGCGCGCCACCAGCACCGAGCATTCAGCCTTGAGCGGCAGCATTTTTTCAAGCACGCAAGGCACCTGCCCGAGCTCGCTCCAGGCCCGGGCCAGCTCGGCGGGCGTGGCCACCCGCACCTGGCCCTTGCCGTCGTAACCCATGCGGGCCGTCTTGAGGATGCCGGGCAGCAAGTTGGCGGGTGCGGCCTGCAACTGCGCCTGGGTTTGCAGCACTGCGTAGGGTGCGCAGGGCACGCCCGACGTGGCGGCGCAGGCGCTGAAATGGGCTTTTTCCTCGATCCGGTCTTGCGCGATGGCCACCGCGCCCGCACTGGGCGCCACCGGGCGCTGCGCGGCCAGGCTCTGCAGCGCGTCGGCCGGCACGTTTTCAAATTCGGTGGTGACGGCCGCGCTCAGCGCGGCGAGCTGGGCCAGGCCCTGGGCGTCGCTGTAGCCGGTTTGCACATGGTGGTGGCTGACGCACCCGGCCGGGCTGTGCGGATCCGGGTCAAGCACCGCGGTGAAGTAACCCAGGCGCTGGGCGGCATGGACAAACATGCGGCCCAGCTGGCCGCCGCCCATCATGCCAAGGGTGGCGCCAGGAAGGATGGGGGTCATGCGAAGGCTTTCTGATGAAGTGGGTCGGGCGGCAGGCCTGCGCTAGCCGTTGGCGCGGCGGGGGCGCGGCTCATAGTGGCGGCAGCGTCATGGCCGTAGCTGCCGCCGTTTGCTCGGTGCGAAAAGCCTGCAGCTGGGCGGCCAGGGCCGGGTCGCGCAGCGCCAGCATGGCTACGGCGAACAAGGCCGCATTGGCCGCGCCGGCGTTGCCGATGGCAAAGGTCGCCACCGGAATGCCTTTGGGCATTTGCACGATGCTGTGCAGCGAATCAACGCCTTGCAGGTGCTTGCTGGCCACTGGCACGCCCAGCACCGGCAGCGCCGTCTTGGCTGCCAGCATGCCCGGCAGGTGCGCCGCGCCGCCGGCACCGGCAACGATGGCCTGCAGGCCGCGACTTTGCGCCGATTCGGCGTAGGCAAACAGCGCGTCCGGCATACGGTGTGCCGACACCACGCGCGCCTCGTAGGCCACCCCAAACTGCGCCAGGATCTGCACCGCGTGCTGCATGGTGTCCCAGTCGCTGCTGGAGCCCATCACCACGCCGATCAGGGGGGCGGCGGCGCTGTGGGCGAGGGAAGAAGCCGGTGCGGACGATGTCATAGGAGCTTTCAGGGCCTGGCGTTCCAAGTGTCCGGAACGCTGGCGACAGGTGCGAAAATCGCCCGGAAGGGGCGTGACGGGACAGCTGCCGATTTTAAGGGCTGACTGGTAGCCCGCCCAGCTCGGAGGCAAGCTTGGTGCAGCTCGCCGCCCGGACAGAGGCCCCGGCGCATGCTATCGTTTCGTCATGTCCTGGCAATACCAGGCTGTTTCAGAACTCTATAAATTGGTTTTTAACAATGATCGACGTCACCCTCGCAAATTTTGAACAGGAAGTCATTGCCGCTTCCATGACCACCCCGGTGCTGATCGACTTTTGGGCGCCCTGGTGCGGCCCCTGCAAGTCGCTCGGACCGATCCTGGAGAAAGTCGAGCTCGAGTACGCCGGCCGCTTCAAGCTGGTCAAGATCGACTCCGACCAGGAGCAGCAGCTCGGTCAGGCCTTTGGCATTCGCAGCATTCCGCCCTGCGTCCTGATGATGGGCGGCAAGCCCGTGGACGGCTTTGCCGGCGCTCTGCCCGAGGGCAAGGTCAAGGAGTTTTTGGACAAACATGTGCCCGGAGAAGAGGAACTTCTGGCCCAGGCTGGCGCCGAGCAAGCCCAGGATCACCTGCAAGAAGGCGACCTGCAAAGCGCGCAGCACAAGCTGGCCGAGGCCCTGGCTATCAACCCGGCCAATGACGATGCCCGCTTTGACTACGTCAAGCTGCTGATCGGCTCGGCTCAGCTGCCCGAAGCCGCCGCCGCGCTGCAGCCGGCATTGGTGCAAATTCCGGTGCAGCAACGCTTCGAAGCCCTGAACCAATGGCTGCAGGCGCTGGAGTTCGTGAGCCTGGACCCACGCGGGCAGTGGCCCCTGGAGGAGTTTGACAAGCGTCTGGCCAACGACAAGCGTGATTTCGAAACCCGTTTTGCCAAGAGCCGCGTGCTCATCAGCCAGGGGCTATGGACCGAAGCCATGGACGAGCTGCTCGAAATCATCATGCGCGACAAAAAGTGGGACAGCGAAAATCCGCGCAAGACCTTCGTTGCCATCCTGGAGCTGTTGACGCCAGCCCGGCCGAAGGCAGCGCAGCAGGTCCCCGGCAAGACCGCGGCCGGCATCGAGCTCGTGGGCAAAGCGGCCATGCAAGAAGATCCGCAAGCCGCGCTGGTGTCAAGCTACCGCCGCAAGCTCAGCATGATGCTCAACTGAGCCTAGCGGGTCTGTCCCCAATGGGCGCAGACCTTTTTTTGGCGGAGTCGCCAACTGGCGGCATCATCGAGCCACCACCAGAGCCGGCGCGTCAGGCTGCCTCGGTCTTGGGTTTGACCCCTGAAAACCAGGCCACATACAGCGCCGGCAACACCACCAGTGTCAGCAAGGTGGCCGTGATCAGGCCACCAATCACGACGATGGCCAAGGGACGCTGGGTTTCCGAGCCGATGTCATGCGACAGCGCCATGGGCAGCAAGCCCAGCGCCGCGAGCATGGCGGTCATGAGCACGGTGCGCAAGCGTTGCATGGACCCGAGCTTGACGGCGTCGACCACGCTGTGGCCGGCCGTTTGCAACTGCTGAAACACCGACAGCATCACCACGCCGTTGAGCACCGCCTGCCCGGACAGGGCGATAAAGCCGATGGCGGCCGACACCGACAGCGGAATCGAAAAAATCCACAGGGCTACGAAGCCGCCAATCAGCGCCAGCGGCACGTTGATCAAAATCAGCGCGGCCATCTTGAAGGAACCAAAGGCGTCAAACAGCAGCACAAAGATCAGCAGCAGCGACAGTGGCACCACCACCGACAGGCGCTGCATGGCGCGTTCCTGGTTTTCAAATTCGCCAGACCAGCCCAGCGTGTAGTTGGGCGGCAAGGTGATCTTGGCGGCCACGCGGGCCTGCATGTCCTTGACCACCGAGCCCATGTCGCGGTTCTTGATGAAAATGCCGATGGCCATGGTGCGGCGCCCGGACTCGCGGGCGATGTTCATGGCGCCGCTGGTTTCGCGAATCGTGGCCACACTGCCCAATTGCGCGTAGCCGCCGTCGGGCGTCGGAATCAGGGTTTGCGGCAGGCTGGCAATGCTGCGCTTGTCTTCAGGCAGGCGCACCGCCACAGAGAACTTGCGCTCACCTTCCCAGATCTGCGTGGCGGCCTTGCCGGCCAGCGCGGCTTCAATCACATCCTGAATGTCCTGCACGTTCAGGCCCAGCCGGGCGGCGCGGTCGCGGTCAATATCAATCACCAGCTGCGGCAACTCCCCGAGCCGGTCGATCTCGGCGCGGTAGACGCCCGCTACCTGCCTGATCTCGCGCTCAACCGCCTCGGTGATCTGGCGCAATTGCGCCAGATCGTCGCCGGCGACCTTGATGACGATCTGTCCGTCAATCTGCGAAATGGACTCGAGCACGTTGTCGCGGATCGGCTGTGAAAAACTCGGCTCCATGCCGGGCAAAGCGGACACCACACGGTCCATCTCGTCGATCAGCTGCTCCTTGGTCAGACCCTGGCGCCATTCTTCCTGCGGTTTGACGTCCACAAACACCTCGGCCATGCTGATGGTCTTGGGGTCGGTGCCGTCTTCAGGCTGACCGGCCTTGGAGACTGCGGTGCGCACCTCGGGCACCGTCAGCAGGGCCTTGCGCACATTGCGCAGAGCGCGCGTGGCCTCGTCGGTGGACACGCTCGAAGGCAGCCGTAAATTAACCCAGATCGTGCCTTCGTTGAGTTCAGGCAAAAACTCCGAGCCCAGGCGCGAAGCCGCGACCATGGCCACGGCAAACACCGACAGCGCAATCACCACCACGGTACGGCGACGCTCCAGCGCCCAGGCCAGAACGGGCTCGTAGACGCGCTTGCTGGTCGCCACCACACGGTTGTCGGTGTGCGGCAGTTTCTTGCGCAGCATCCAGTAGGCCAGCAGCGGCACCAGGGTGAGAGAGAAAATCAACGACCCCACCAAAGCGGTGGTCACCGACAGCGCCATCGGCTGGAAGATGCGACCTTCGTGCCGCTGCAGCGCAAAAATCGGAATATGCGCGGCAATGATGATCAGCATCGAAAACAGCGTGGGCCGGCCCACCTCGTTGGCCGCCTCGACGATCACCTCGCGCCGCTCGCGCTGGTCCATGCCCTCGCCGCGCTCGGCCAGGCGGTGCATGATGTTTTCAATCACGATCACCGCGCCGTCCACAATGATGCCGAAGTCCATGGCGCCCAGGCTCAGCAAGTTGGCCGGCACACCCATGATCTTCAGACCCAAAAAGGTGGCCAGCAGCGCCAGCGGAATCACCACCACCACAGCCAGACTGGCGCGAATGTTCGACAGGAACAGGTACAGCACCAGCGCCACCAGCAGCGCGCCTTCGACCAGGTTTTTGAACACCGTCGAGAGGGTTTTGCCCATCAGCCAGCTGCGGTCGTAATAGGGCGCGATCTGCACGCCCTTGGGCATGCCGCGCTGGTTGAGCTGGGCGATTTTTTCTTTCACGCCCTTGAGCACCACGCTGGGATTTTCGCCCTTGCGCATGACCACAATACCGCTGACGATGTCATCGTCGCCATCTTGCCCCACCACCCCCAGACGCGGCACCGAGCCCACCTTGACCTGGGCAATGTCGCGTATGAGCACCGGCGTGCCGCCCTTGGCAGTCACCACAATGCGGCCAATGTCGTCCGCCGAGGACAGCAAGCCAATGCCGCGAATGGCGTACTGCTGTGCGCCCTGGGTCACGTAGCTGCCGCCGGCGTTCGAATTGCCGCGACCGAGCGCATCAAGCAGGTTCTGAAAGGTCAGCTTGGTGGCGCGCAGCTTGTCCAGATCGGGTTGCACCTCGTACTGCTTGATGAAGCCGCCCAGCGTGACCACGTCGGCCACGCCAGGCACCTGGCGCAGGGCGCGCTCCACGGTCCAGTCCTGGACCGTGCGCAGCTCGGTGGTGCTCAAGCCGTCGCCCCTGAGTCGGTAGCGCATGATCTCGCCCACCGGTGTCGCATTGGGGGTGATGTTGGCTTCCACGCCCGCCGGCAGATCAATCCCGCGCAAGCGCTCATTGACCTGCGCCCGCACGGCCAGCACATCGGCCTTGTCGTCGTAGGTGACGACGGTGAAAGACAGGCCAAACTGCGTGTGCGAAAAAACCCGGATCGAGTTCGGTAGGCCGGACAGGGCCACCTCAATGGGCAGGGTGACCTGCTTTTCCACCTCTTCGGCGGCGCGGCCCGGGTACAGCGCAATCACGGTGACCTGGGTGTCGGTGACGTCGGGGAAGGCTTCCACCGACAGGTTTTGAAAGGCGATGATGCCCGACAAGGCAAACAGCAGCGTGCCCAGCAAAATAAAAAGCGGCTGGTGCAGCGCGTAATGAATCAGGCGTTTCATCGGCTGGCTGCCTTCTCTGGCAAGCTGGCGGCAGGTTTTTCGGCCGCCCTGGCGGGTGCCTCAGTGGCGCCCGATGACGCGGGGGCCGCTGCAGCGGCAGATGGGGCGCTGTCTTCCTGCGCCATGCGGAACTGGCGCGTGAGCAGCAGCATGTTCTCGCTCACCACCTGTTCGCCGCTTTTCAGACCTGCCGAAATCACGGCCTCCCTGGGCCCTTCATAGCTCAGCGCTACCGTCCTGACCTCAAACAGGCCCGGCTGCACCTGCACCAGCACCGAATGCTTGTTCCCGCTCAGCGCCACCGCCTGCGCCGGCACCAGCACGCCACCTGGCAGCTGCCGTTTAACGCGTGCCGTGCCCAGCATTTCCGCCTTGAGCAGGCGTGCTGGGTTGGCCACCACGCCGCGAATCTTGATCGTGCGGGTGCCGGGGTCAATAAAGTCCGAAGCCGCCATGACACGGCCCTGAAATTTTTCGCCGGGCAGGCTGGGGATGACGAGCTCGAAACTGGCGCCCGGCTTGAGCGTGCCCGCCTCGGACTCACGGGCGTCAATTTGCACCCACAGCGAGGTCGGATCGGTCAGCACGAACAGCGGCGGTACACCCGTGCCGGACTGATCGGGCCGCAGTTCCTGACCAGGGTTGAGGTTGCGCTCGACCACCAGGCCCTTGATGCCGGCGGCAATCGCCAGGTCCTGGTTGACTCCGCTGTGGCCTGGCTCGCGGCTGCCGTAAAGCCGGGTGCGTGCCTCGGCGCGCTGAACTTCAGCTTGTGAGCGGGCTGCGTCGGCCTCGGCCTGGTCGAGCTCCTTGCGCGCCACGATGCCGGCGTCGAACAGCTCGCGCTGGCGCAGCAGGGCCTGGCTGCTCAGCCGGGCGTCGACGCGGGCCTTGGCGGTATCGGCCTGGGCGGCGCCAAAGTCGGGCGACGCCAGCTGCGCCAGCACCGTGCCGGGGCTCACCGGCTGGCCAACGTCGGCCTTGATGGCACTGACGCGGCCCGCGAACGCGGGGTAGATGCGTTGGGTGCGCTCTTCGTTCCAGACCAGCCGCGCCGGCAGCTCGACCATCACGGCCTGCGCCTCGGTGGCGGTGCTCAGGCCGATCAGAGCCAACTGCGGATGGTTGGGCGTAAAGCGCAGTTGCTGGCCTTGAAGAATCGGCGCTGGCGGCTTGGGCGGGGCCTCGACTTTGTCCTGGCAACCGGCGAGCAGGCCCAACAGGCCTAGCAGGCTAAAAAGAAGGCCGAATCTGGCGAGGGGTTTCATGGCGGGTGTGGGCATGGAGGAAGGGTTCGGTACGGTTCTTGGGGTGGATGCCGGAGACATCACTGCGCGGGCAAAGGGTTGCGCAGCTGCCACAGCGCCAGAATGCGGGCGTGGTCGGCGCGGGCAGCCACGTCTTCGAGCAAGCTTGCACGCAGCGTGCGGCGGGCATCGAGCAGCTCGGTCAGCGACATGGCGCCTTTGCCATACGCCGTCTCGGCCAGGCTGGCGACCTGGCGAGCGCGCGGGACGATGGCGTTTTGGTAGCGCAGCGCCCGCTGGGATGCAGCCAGCAGGTCTTGCTGCAGCCGGCGCGCGTCCAGCGCGGCAGCGCGGCGGGTTTTTTCAAGCTGATCTTCGGCCTGCTGCAGTTGCGCGGTGGCGCGGCCGAGTTCGCCCTGGTAGCCGTAGTTGCCCAGCACGCCGGCCAGCGGCATCTGCAGGCGCAATTCGAGCAGGCGCGTGGAGGTACCCGGCAGGTGGTCCAGCGAGGTGCCCAGCGTCAGGTCGTTCTTGCGCAGCGCCTGGGCGCCTTCGAGCGCGGCCTGGGCCGCTTCGGCCCGCTGCACGGCGGCACGCACGTCGGGACGCAGCTCGGCCGATGACTCGGGCAGGCCGGGCGCGGTGTCGGCGGCGGGCCAGCCAGCCTGCGCCACCAGCGGGCCTTTGAGATACGTCGCTTGCGCCAGCGCCAGCTCGGCGCGGGCGCGTTCGGCCTGCGCCGCCATCAGATCGGCCTCGGCGCGCTCGGCTTCAATCTCGCTGCGGGCCGTGTCTTGCTGCGACAAGTCACCGGCGCGCAGCCGGCGCTGGGCGGTACGGGCCAGCTCGCTGGCGCTCTGGGCGATGGCCTGAACCTGGGCCGTGCGCTCCTGCGCGGCCAGCAGTTCGTAGTAGGCCGAGGCCGCCAGCAATTGCTGCTGCAGCACGGCTTCCTCGAGGTCGGCCTGGGCCGCTTGCGCGCTGCGCTGCGCGGCGCGGGTGCGCAACTCACGCTTGTTGCCACGCTCCCAGGTCCAGTCCATGCCCACCGACTTGTCAATCCGTTTGTCGCGCCACAAATTGCCGGGACCGACCCCGTTTTGCAGGTCGATGGCGGCGGTTTTGGTGGTCAGCACGGGCGCTGGCGCGTGGTCGGCACTGAGAATATCGGCGCGGGCCGCCGCCAGGTTGCGCTCGGCCAGCGAGACCTCAAGGTGGCTGCGTGCGGCTTGCAGCGCTTGCGCCAGGGTGACGAACGCCGCCGCAACGGGGCTGACCTGACGGACGGTCGGGTCGGCCGGCTTGGCAGGACCTGCTGCAGGTGACGTGGAGGTTGGCGTTGAGGGTGGCGTTGAGGGTGGCGGTAGGGTCTGGGCCCAGGCGGGCCCGCTCAGCGCCAGGCCGGTGCAGAAAAACCAGTGATGTATGCTCATACGCTGTTTATCCCACCCCAGGCCTGACCAGTTCCTGACCGGCGCCGTTGGTATAACTACTTACGCGCCAGCGCCAGCCTGGCATCCCATGCGAATCCTCCTGGTTGAAGACGACGCTATCCTGCGCTCACTCATGCTTCGCAGCCTGCGCGAGGCCGGTCACCGCGTGGACGAAGCCAGCACGCTGGAAGACGCCCGGCACTGGTGGCGCGTGCAAGCCTTCGACGCCGTGCTGCTGGACCTGAACCTGCCGCTGAGCGGGAACCCGCGCAGCGGCATGGGCAATGGCCTGAGCGTTCTGCGCGAAGCGCGCGCCCGGGGCGACCGCACCCCGGTGCTGGTGCTCACGGCGCGCGACCGCACCGAGGAGCGCATTGCCGGTCTGGACGCCGGCGCCGATGACTACTTGGGCAAACCCTTCGAACTGGCTGAAGTCGAAGCCCGGCTGCGGGCGCTGGTGCGTCGGGCTCACGGTGCTGACGACCGGGTCGAGCTGGGCCAATTGCAGCTCGATCGCAAGGCGCGGCGTTTTTTTCTTGCCGGCCAAAGCTGGGACTTGCCGGCGCGCGAATTCGAGGTTCTGTGGGAACTGCTCACGCCGCCGGGTCGGGTCGTCAGCAAGCGTCAGCTGGCCGACAAACTCTCCGAAGCCGATACCGCGCTGGGCGACAACGCGCTGGAAGCCTTCATCTCGCGATTGCGCAAGAAGCTGCTGGGTTCGGGCGTGGAGATTCGCACCCTGCGCGGCCTGGGCTACCTGCTGGAGGAATCAGATTGAACGCAACCGCCCGGCCCCGGCCCTCGCTCAGGACCCGCCTGGCCCGCCATGTGCTGTTGCCGCTGGTCATCACCTGGGCGGCTGGCACTGCGGTGGCCCTGGCCGTAGCCAGCCATTTTGCCGGCCTAGCCTTTGACCGCGCTTTGCTGGACGACGCCTACGCCCTGGCGGCACATGTGCGCCAGGGACCGAACGGGCCCAAGCTCAGTCTCTCTGATGAGGACATGGCGACCTTGCTGTTTGACCAAAGCGAGACCATGTTTTTTGCGGTCCATACCGGCCAGGGCCAGTTTGTTGGCGGCCACGCCGGCTTGCGGCCGCCGCCCCTGCCCGACGGGGTCGGCTCGCAGTTTGCCGACATCGTTTTTCGGGGGCGTGAAATGCGCAGCGTCAGCCTGCGCCGCAGCGACCCGACAGAGGTCGAAATCGTCATGGCGCAAACCTCGGCCAGCCGCAACCGCCTGCTTCAACGCATGCTGGCCTACTCGGTGATTCCGCAGGCTTTTTTGCTCGGCTTTCTGGCCTGGTGGTTGCGCCGTGGCATTGGCCGTGACCTGCGGCCGCTGGCCGCGCTGCAACAGGCGCTGGGCCACCGCGACGCCAGCGACCTGCGTCCCGTGCCCGACAGCGTGACCACTGAGGTCGACTCCCGCGATGTGGAAAACCTGCGGCTGGCGCTGAACTCGCTTTTGCTGCGGCTGGGCCAGAGCATCGAGGCGCAGCGCGAGTTTGCCGGTAACGTGGCCCATGAGCTGCGCACACCCCTGGCCGGCATTCGCGCCCAGGCCAGCTACGCGCTGGCCCAGTCCGACCCCGCCGTCTGGCGCGAGCAACTGCAAGGCATTGCGCAGGGCGAGCAACGGGCCAGCCACCTGGTGGAGCAGTTGCTGGCGCTGGCCCGGGCCGACGAAGGCAGCGCCGCCGTGCGCCTGCAGCCCCTGGCGCTGGACCATCTGGTGCGCGAAGTGCTGCTGCGCTTCATGTCCAAGGCCGACGCACTGGGCGTGGATCTGGGCGCCGAGGGTCTGGAGCAAGCGGCCAGCGTGCGAGGTGATGCCGCGCTGATTGAAGGCATTTTGGGTAATTTGCTGGACAACGCCTTGCGCTACGCGGGCGGTCCGGGCGCCCGCGTGACCGTCAGCCTGAGCCAGCAGGACGCGGTAACGGTGCTCAGCGTGATCGACAACGGCCCCGGCATGGACGGTCAGGACGCGCAGCACTGGGGCCAGCGCTGGGCGCTGGGGCCGGCGGGTCAGCGCCTGGGCGAAGGCACGGGCCTGGGCCTGGCCATCGTGCGCCGCTACGCCGAGTTGCTGCAGGCGCAGTTCACGCTTGCGCCGGTGGCCGCGGACAGGGGCGTTTGCGCCAGCCTGCACTTTGGCGCCGCGCCCGTGGCCGACGCGGCGGATGCTTCGCCGCCGCCAGCGCCGGCTTCCGGTGGTGGCGCCTTGCGCTGGTTGCGCCACGCGCGCAGTTCGGGCAGTTCGGGTAGTTCGGGTAGTTCGGGCAGCTCGGGCAGCTCGGGCAGCCAGCCTGACGCCAGCCCCACCCAAGCGGGCGAGCGCATCACGGATGCCAAAGTCTGACCCTGAGCCGTCCCACTGCCATGAACAACACCGCGCTCTGGCGCACCCTCGCGCTGCTGGGCAGCCTGGCACTGGCACCTGCACAAGCCCAGACCGAGGAGCCAGCCAACGACATCGCGCTGGACGGACCGCGCAGCGCCGGCCTGGGTTTTGCGCCGCGCATCGAGCAGTCGCCCTACGTGGGGGCGGGCCATCACTTTGACTTGCTGCCGCTGTACCTCTACGAGGGCAGCCGGCTTTACCTGCATGCCACGCGGGTCGGCATCAAGCTCCTTGACACGCCCACGCACCGGGTAGACGCGCTGGTAGACCGGCGACTTGAAGGATTTTCGGCCAGCAGCGCCCCGTCCAGTCTGGCCGGTATGGCCACGCGCACCGCGTCCGTCGACTGGGGCCTGGCCTACCGCCACAGCCAGCCCTGGGGCAAGCTCAAGGTCGAACTGCTGGGCGATGCCAATCACAGCCATAGCGGGGCCGAGCTGCGGCTGGGCTACAGCCGCGAATGGCAGCACGGGCCGTGGACCTGGCGGCCCAGCCTGAGCGTCGGTTGGCGCAGCGCCGGGCTCAACAACTATTACTACGGCGTCAGGCCCGGCGAAGCCAGCGCCACCCGGCCCGCCTATGCGCCAGGCGCCGAAGCCCAGGCGACGCTCAGCCTGAACCTGGCCTATGACCTGTCGGCGCACTGGCAACTCATCACCGGGCTGTCGGCCACGCGGCTGGGCGACAAGGTCACGGACAGCCCGATCGTGCAGCGGCGGGTATTGCCCGCGTACTACCTGGGCGCGGTCTACGACTTCGGCCAGCCGCAGCGCGACAGGGGCGCGCCGGACTCGCCAATGCACTGGAAGCTGCTGCACGGTGGCGCCACAGAAAACGGCTGCCACCTGATCCGGATCATGACCGGCCAGTGTCTGTCGACAGCCACCGTCAACCCGACCCGGATCACCGCCATCCAGGTCGGCCGCCCCTTCATCCGCAACTTCAATGGCTGGCCGCTTGACGTGGTCGGCTACGTCGGCGTAACACACCACGACGACCGGCAGCTGCAGCCCGCCGGCTTGCAGCTGGACCTGTTCATGAAGGCCTACTACAGCGGTTTTCCCTGGCAGCCGTACATCAAGACCCGCCTGGGCTGGGGCATGGGCGCGTCGCTGGCGCAGCGCGTGCCCTACATTGAAGCGAGCAGCCAGGCAGCCAGCGGCGAGCAAACCTCGCGGCTGCTGAACTACCTCGAACCCACGCTCGACGTCAGCCTGGGCGACCTGATCGGCTACCGCCCGCTCAAAGACACCTACGTTGGCATCGGCGTGTCACACCGCTCGGGCATCTTCAAGTCGTCCCGGCTGCTGGGCAATGTCAACGGCGGCTCGAACTACCTCTACGGATTTGTCGAGAGCGTGTACTGATGCCCGGCTGCCCCAGGCGTTACCGATTCAGCCTGCAAACGCTGCATGGCACATTGCGCGCGGTGCGATCAAGCGGCCAACGGCGGTTTGCAGGTTCAGGTCGTGCTGACGTCGCTGCTGGCAATCACGCCGCCACCCAGGCACACCTCGCCCTGGTAGAGCACCGCCGACTGCCCGGGCGTGACGGCCCATTGGGGCGCCTGAAAATGCAGCACGCAGTCGCTGGCGCTGGCGTGCACTAGCGCGCAGGGTGCATCGGCCTGCCGGTAGCGCGTCTTGGCGGCCATGGCGCCCGTTGCTGGCGCGCTGCCGGCCACCCAACTGCAGTCTTGCGCGCTCAGCTGCGAGGACAGCAGCCACGGATGGTCGTGGCCTTGCACCACCCATAGCGTGTTGTGCGCCATGTCTTTGCGCGCCACAAACCACGGCTCGTGCGCGCCAGCGCCGCGCTGGCCCTGGGCCTGAATGGCCTTGAGCTCGGCGCCCCTGGCCTTGACACCGCCGATCCCCAGGCCCTGGCGCTGGCCCAGGGTGTAAAAGCTCAGGCCGACATGCTCGCCCAGCACGCGCCCCTTGTCGTTTTTGATCGGGCCGGGCGCTTTGGCGATGTAGCGGTTTAAAAATTCCCGAAAAGGCCGCTCGCCGATGAAGCAGATGCCGGTGGAGTCTTTCTTTTTGGCGTTCGGCAGGCCGATCTCGTCAGCAATCCGCCGCACCTCGGTCTTGTGCAGCTCACCCACCGGGAACAGCGTTTTGGACAGTTGCGCCTGATTCACGCGGTGCAAAAAGTAACTCTGGTCCTTGGCCGGATCCAGGCCCTTGAGCAGCTCATGCAGGCCGCTGGCCGGGTTCAGGCGCACGCGGGCGTAGTGGCCGGTGGCGATTTTCTCGGCCCCCAGGCGCATGGCGTGGTCCAAAAAGGCCTTGAACTTGATTTCGGCATTGCAAAGAATGTCCGGGTTGGGCGTGCGACCGGCCTGGTATTCGCGCAAAAACTCGGCAAAGACGCGGTCCTTGTAGTCGGCCGCAAAATTGACATGCTCGATCTCGATGCCAATCACGTCGGCCACGGCGGCGGCGTCAACAAAGTCGATGTTGGACGAGCAAAATTCGCTGTCGTCGTCATCTTCCCAATTTTTCATGAAGATGCCGATGACCTCGTGGCCTTGTTGCTTGAGCAGGTGGGCCGTGACGGCCGAGTCCACGCCGCCGCTCAGACCCACGACGATCCGGTGTTTTTGCATGCCGCGATTTTAGGTCGGGGCGCGCAGGCAGCGCCCCTGGGACAGCTCAGCGGCTGGCGCCAATTTGATAAATGCTCTCATGCGTGGTCAGCAAGTCCAGCGAATAACGCTTGCCCGCCAGGTAGTCTTCCATGCAGTGGATCAGCAAAGGGCTGCGATGCCGCTCGGCGCTGGCGCGTATCTCATCGGGCGTCAGCCAGAGCGCGCGCACGATCCCCTCGTCAAGCTGGCGGCCCACGTCGAGCTCCCCCAACTCGCCGCAAAAGGCAAAGCGCAGGTAGGTGATGTCCAGCGGCTCGGCCTGGCCGGGCACGGGTTTTTCAAAGCGCGACAAGTAAACGCCCACCAGTGCCGTGGGCTTGAACGCATACGCCGTCTCTTCCAGGGTTTCACGGGCGCAGCCTTCAAGCGGGCTTTCACCCGGGTCCAGATGACCCGCCGGGTTGTTCAGCCGCAGGCCGTCCTGGGTCAGTTCTTCGACCAGCAAAAACTGGCTTTGTCCGTTTACCTGACGCTCAATGACGGCGGCCACGGTGACACTGGGTTTCCAACGGTTGTTCATTCGGCAATTATCGGTGCACTGGCTGACGCGAAGCTGGCCGCCAGCGGCGCGACACGGCAACAGCCCCCATCCCAACCCTCCCCCGGCGGGTGAAGGTGCCAACCTGACGCCGGCCACCTCTTGCGGCTAAATCGGCTGCACCGGCACCCGCTGCGCCAGCGCGCACATCAGCTCGTAGCCGACCGTGCCGGCGGCGCGGGCCACCTCGTCAATGGACAACACCGCGCCGGCGGCAGACCGACCCCAGAGCGTGACCTCGCTGCCCATGCCGGCGGCGGGCACCGGTGACAAGTCCACCGTGATCATGTCCATGCTGACGCGTCCCACCGTGCGCGTTCGCACGCCGTTGACCAGCACCGGGGTGCCGGTGCCGCAGTGGCGCGGGTAACCGTCGGCGTAACCGCAAGCCACCACACCCACCCGCATAGGGAACTCGGCCACGAACTGCGAGCCATAGCCGACCGTGTCGCCCGGCAGCAGTTCCTGCACGCCAATGAGCCGGGACGACAGGGTCATGGCCGGCTGCAAGTCCCAGTCGCTGGCACTGTGCAGCGGGAAATCAGGTGCGCTGCCGTACAAGGCGATGCCGGGCCGCACCCAGTCCGAGCGACCGGCCAGCTGGTCAACATGGCGCAGGGTGGCGGCGCTGTTGCTCAGACTGCGTTCGCCGGGCAGGTCGCGGGTAACCCGCTCAAAGGCTTCGAGCTGGACCGAGATGCCAACCGGGCCATCGGCGTCGCTGAAATGGGCCATGAGGGAGATCTCCTCGACCTGGGGCAGGGCGTTGAGCCGGGTCCAGGCGGCGCGGTAGCGCTCGGGCTTAAAACCCAGGCGGTTCATGCCGGCGTTCATTTTCAGGAAAACGCGCTGCGGCAACTGCGTCTTGTGGGCGGCCAGCATGTCGATTTGCTCGGTGCAATGCACCACGTGCCACAAGCCCAGCCGCGAGCACAGCTCCAGGTCGCGCATTTCGAAACACCCTTCGAGCAGCAGGATCGGGCCGCGCCAATCGAGCGCCCGCAGGCGTTGGGCCTCGCTCAGGTCAAGCAGCCCGAAACCGTCGGCCGCGCGCAAGCCCTCAAAGGCGCGCTCCAGCCCATGGCCGTATGCATTGGCCTTGACGATCGCCCAGACCCTGGCATCGGCGGCCATTGACTGCATCCGGGCCAGGTTGTGGCGCAGCGCGTCGGTGTGAATGGTGGCAAGAATCGGGCGGGGCATGGGCGGCGATCGGTACTCAAAAAGAAGGTCGGTCAGAGGCAGGCGGGGAGGGCCGAAAAAAAGCGACAACGGGAAAACCGCCGACCCCGCCTTGCCAGCCACGCAGCGGCAAGGGTTAGTAGGCACATTTTGGCATCGACCCGCGTGCTATAAACCTTGACTTGTTCGGAGAATCTCAAATTTTTGCAGTCATCAGATCCTCTGCTACCCCCATGGCAGCACACCAGACGCTTTCATGAAACGCGGTTTTTACACCATCATGGCAGCGCAATTTTTCAGCTCTCTGGCTGATAACGCGCTGTTCGTGGTGGCCGTTGAATTGCTTCGCACCGGTGGCGCGCCCAAATGGCAGCCAGCGGCGCTGGTGCCCATGTTCGCCCTGTTTTACGTGGTGCTGGCGCCCTTCGTCGGTGCCTTTGCCGACGCACGCCCCAAGGGACAGGTCATGTTTGTCAGCAACGCCATCAAGGTGGTGGGCTGCCTGATGATGCTCTTTGGCTCGCACCCGCTGATGTCTTACGCCATTGTCGGCCTGGGTGCGGCGGCCTATTCGCCTGCCAAGTACGGCATCCTGACCGAATTGCTGCCAGCCTCGCAACTGGTCAAGGCCAACGGCTGGATTGAAGGCCTGACGATTGCATCCATCATCCTGGGCGTGCTGCTGGGCGGGCAACTGGTGGGCGTGCATGTCTCGTCGAGCCTGCTGTCCATGGACTTGCCGCTGATTGACACCGGGGTCGACACCGCCGCCGAAGCGGCCATCAGCAGCCTGATCTTTCTGTACATCCTGGCGGCCTGGTTCAACACCCGGATTCCGCGCACCGGTGTGGAGATGCGGCCCATGCCGGCCAACAAACTCGAGCTGCTGCCCGACTTCTGGCGCTGCAACCTGGCCCTGTGGCGCGACAAGCTCGGGCAGATTTCGCTGGCCACCACCACGCTGTTCTGGGGCGTTTCCGGCAATTTGCGCTACATCGTGCTGGCCTGGAGCGCCGCGGCACTGGGCTACAGCACGACCCAGGCCTCGTCCCTGGTCGGCGTGGTGGCCATTGGCACGGCGGTGGGCGCTGTCGTGGCCTCCATGCGCATGCGACTCGAACACGCCACCAGCGTGATGCCACTGGGCATCGGTATGGGCCTGCTGGTGATTCTCATGAATTTCATTGACAACGTCTGGGTAGCCGCACCCTTTTTGATCCTGCTGGGCGGGCTGGGCGGCTTTTTGGTGGTGCCCATGAACGCGCTGCTGCAGCATCGCGGTCACAACCTGATGGGCGCCGGCCGCTCGATCGCGGTACAAAACTTCAACGAACAGGCCTGCATTCTGGGACTGGGCGCTTTCTACAGCCTGTCCACCGGCATGGGCTTGTCCGCCTTTGGCGCGATCACCGCCTTCGGCGCCGTGGTCGCTGGCTTCATGTGGCTGATCCAGCGCTGGCACCAGAGCAACTGCGTCAAATACAAAGACCAGGTCGATGACCTGCTCAGGCTGGCTCAAAGCGACAAATCGCACTGACCGGCTGCTGCGGCCGCCCTCCCCGTGGGGCCGCCCGCGCCAACTTAGGCCCCTATCGTCCCGACACCGTCTGACTCACGCCAAGGCCAGATAGCGCCGGTTCAGCGGCGCCAAACTACCGAACTCACTCCATGACGCACCCCTACCGAACCCAGCTGGCCGTTGGCTCACTGGTCATCAACGCGCTGGTCTGGGGGGTGTCGTGGTGGCCTTTTCGCGAGTTGCAAAGCTATGGCCTGCACCCGCTGTGGTCGACCACCCTGGTCTACGGCGTGGCCTTGCTGTTGGTGTCTGCCTGGCGCCCCGGCGCCTGGCGCGTGTTGTTCAACACCCCTGCCTTGCTGCTGCTGTTTGTCGCCGCCGGGCTGACCAATGTCTGCTTCAACTGGGCGGTCACGGTGGGCGATGTGGTGCGCGTGGTGCTGCTGTTTTACCTGATGCCCGCCTGGTCGGTGCTGATCGCCTGGGCCGTGCTCAAGGAGCGGCCGACCCGCGCCTCGCTGCTACGTTTGGGGCTGGCGCTGATCGGCGTGGTGATCGTGCTCAAGTCGCCGGAGTCGCCCTGGCCGGTGCCCGGCAGCGCTGCCGACTGGCTGGCGCTGGCGGGCGGCTTGTGCTTTGCCGCCACCAACGTCATGCTGCTCAAGCTGGCAGACTCCCCCAGCCAGGGGCGCATGCTGGCCATGTTCGGCGGCGGTGCCATCATGGCCGCCGCCGCCGGGCTGGCCGGCGTCGCGGGCCAGGTGGTGCCGGCACCGGCTTTTGATCTGGCCGGCTGGCCGGTGGCGCTGGGCTTGTGCCTGGCTTTTTTGGTCGGCAACCTGGCGCTGCAATACGGCGCAGCGCGGCTCGCCGCCAGCACCACCGCCCTGGTCATGCTCACCGAACTGCTGTTTGCCAGCGTCTCATCGGCCTGGCTGGGCGCGGCCGACTTCAGCCAACGCACCTTCATCGGCGGCAGCCTGATCGTGCTGGCCGCCCTGCTCGCCGCACGGGCACCCGGCACCGAGAGCGGGCCGCCGGCCGATCCCCAGGCAAAATAAGTTGGGCCGGCAACGGCTCCGATCAACGCAAAAAAGGAATCCGATGAGCACACTCTACGACCTGCAGGCCAGCCAGATCGACGGCCAAACCGTGCCTTTGTCCCACTACAAGGGCCAGGTGCTGCTGATCGTCAACACCGCCAGCGCCTGCGGCTTCACCCCGCAATTTGCCGGGCTGGAAAAGCTGCACAAAGCTTACGCCGACCAAGGCCTGGCCGTACTCGGCTTCCCTTGCAATCAGTTCGGCAGCCAGGACCCCGGCAGCGACGACGAGATCGGCGCCTTTTGCCAAAAGAACTACGGCGTGAGCTTTCAGATGATGAGCAAAATCAAAGTCAACGGCGCCGAGGCCCACCCGCTGTACCAATGGCTGACCGCCGAAGCCCCCGGCTTCCTGGGCAGCAAAGCCATCAAGTGGAACTTCACCAAGTTTTTGGTCGGGCGAGACGGCCACGTACGCAAGCGCTACGCGCCGCAGGATGCGCCTGAAAAAATAGCCAAGGACATTGAAGCGGCTTTGGCGGCCTGAACCTAAATCCGGCAGTTGGCCGCTAGCACCCGCATGAAACATCAAACGAATCAAAGAGTGGCACACACGTCACACCTCACCGCCTGGGTGAGAGCGCTTCACGATCGCGCCCAACTGCCGCATTGAGGTTGAAAAGACTAGCCGGCGCTAACCTGCCGAAACACCCTGGCACCAAGCGCCGTGCCGTGCACGGCCAGGTGAGCGCCCAGCTCGATGGCTTGTTGCAGCTCGGCCGATGTCAGGCCTTGCGCCAGCGCCGTCGTCACAATTTGCCGCACCGCATCCGCGTTAAAAGCAGTAAAGCACGCGTGCAAAGCCAGCTGCACCAGGCTGCGCTCGGGCGCGCTCAAGCCTGAACCGGGCCGCCCCTGCTCGACAAAGTCGAGCAGCGCTTCGGTGTAGCCGGCATCCAGCCGCGCTACGCCAGCCAGCGACAGCGCGTGCGCTGGGCCGAGCTGGTCGATGCGCGCTTGCAGCTTCTCGTCCAGGGCCCGCGATGTGTCGGTGCCCGCGAGCTCGGCCAGAATATCGCTGGCCTGGCACACGCTGGCTACACCTTGAACCGCCACCAGATGGAGCACGTCGAAGATCTCGTCTTGCGTCGCGCCCACCTCCAGCGCCCGCTTCATGTGGGTGTGCAGGCCGGACTCAAACAGGTGGGACGACGAGGCGTCCAGCCCGACGTAAATCAACTCCACCATGCGCGGCGTCAGCGGGCCGGTGCGGGCCGGGTAGCCCGCATAGCGGGCGTACTGCCGCACAAAGCCAGGGGAGACCTGCAGCATGGTGTCGGTCCACTCACGCCAGTAGCCGCGCTCGGTAATAAAAAGCGCCTTGATCTCTTCGCGCTGTGCATCCGCGCCGGCCTCCGTGGGGTTCATGGCGAGCCTGCCTGTGCGGGGCTTCGACAAACCAGGGTCTGCCCTGTCAGGAACTGGGCGGCTGAGCCGCAGGTGTAACGCAGCAGCGCATGCAGCTCCTGGGGGGCCATGGCTGCCGCAACTTCCAGTGCGTTGATGCGCAGCCCGCGGCTGCCCCACTCGCAGGCCAGGGTCGCTATCAGCATGCGTGCGGCGGCGCCGTCGCCAGCGCTTTGCCACCTGCCGTGCTGCGCGCTGGGCAGCAGCAGCGTCAGGCTGGCTTGCTGCGGGTAGCGGGCGGCAAACTCGACGGCCGCGGCATGCACGGCCTGTAACAAGCCGCCAGCTGGCGCGTGAAGTGGCGACAAGTCCAGGCGAGCGGCATAGTGCGCCCCCTCGGCGGGTGCCTGCGCCACGGCCGCCCAAGGCGCTGCATCGCCACCACAAATCTCCAATTGCAATGGCAAGTCCAGCGGCTGCACACCCACGCTAGGCGGTGGCAGGGCCTGGCTGCCGCCGTAGACGGATGAGCCGCCATTGACCGGCAGCGCCTGCCCACTCAAAGGCGCAGCGCCGGGGCTGGCCAGAAAGTACAGCGCCTGCGCCATCTCCTGGGGCTGGGCCATGCGTCCCAGGGGAATCTTGGCCAGCGCGCCTTCGGGCTTGAGCCTGCCGGCATGAATCAGCGCGTCCACCAGTTCAGTGCGAACGAAGCCCGGGCACAACACCGTCACACACCATTGCGGATGGGCCTTGGCGAGCGCTAGGGTCTGCGCGATGAGTCCGGCCTTGCTCGGGCTGTAGGCGCCGCGCCACGGAATGGCATGCAGGCCGGCGCCAGAAGCCACGTTAACGATGCGTGCGCCGGGTTTGAGCTGCGCGCCACACGCGTCGACCACTGCCGCTGGCGCCGCCAGATTGAGCGCGAGCAGGCGGCCCATCTGCTGAGGACTTTGCTCTGCGATGGGGATGTTGGAAGCATCAGATATGCCTGCGTTGTTGACGATGGCGTCCAGCGCGGGCGTGCCATCGGCGAGCGATGCAATTTGTCCGGCGTCGGTCAGGTCGATGCTGCGCAACACATGCGGGGCCGAAGCCGGCGCGGGCAAGCTGTGAGCCACCTGCTGCAAAGCCGGCTCGTTGTGGTCCACCAGCACGCATTGCCAGCCAGCGCTGGCAAACAAGCGTGCTGTCTCGCGCCCGATACCAGAGGCTGCGCCGGTGATTAAAACTGTTTGCATCTGCAGGCTCCAGAAATGTCAGCTGCTCGCCAGCGTGGTCAGAGTTTCATGTTGTAGGCTTTGATCATGTCGCGCATGCTGGCAAAGCCTTTGTCCACAAACTTCGCAAAGTCGACGCTGCTGGCCGGGTAGTTCTTGATGCCGAAGTCATTGCCCAGAAACTCTTTGTAGTCCTTGCTGGCAACGACTTTGTAGATAGCCGCTTCGAGGATTTTGCGAGCGTCCTCTGGAATGTCCTTGGGTGCGGCAACACCAATAATGCCCGAAATTCCAACGTCGTAGCCCTGCTCTTTGAGGGTCGGCACATTCGGGAACCATGGCAGCCGGAAGTCACTGGCTGATGCAATGAATTTCAGCTTGCCGGCCTTGACCAACTCGGCAAACTCGGAAGGGCCCTGCAAGGCGACGTCGACATGCTTTCCCATCGCCGCCGTGATCGATTCGGCCGATGACTTGTAGGTCACCTGGTCAAAGCTTCCCCCCGTGAGTTTTTGCAGCTTGAGGAAGGGGAAATTATTGGGCGCGCCCGTGACGCCAAAAAAAACGCCCTTCGACGTCTTGGATTGATTGACCAGGTCCTGAATGTTGTTGATCGGCGAATCGGCCGGCGTGACGATGCCATAACTGAATTCGGCCACACCGCCGAGCAGCTCAAAGTCTTCTCGCTTGTAGGGCACCTTCATCAACTGCGAGGTAAACGTGGCCGTGCTGTAGGAGTAAAAACCGATCGTGTAACCGTCCGCTCTGGCTCTGGCCAGATTGCCGAGTTGAAGAGTGCCGGCGGCGCCGGGTTGGTTGAGTACCAACACGGGCTGCTTTAATTCGGCCGCCAGCAGCGTGGCGAACTTGCGTGCAATCCCGTCCGTTGACCCGCCCGCACCATACGGAACAGACAGTGAGATGGGTCGCTGCGGGTAGACGTCGGCCTGCGCAGCGCTGCCAAAAAATGCCAGGCAACAGCCCACAATGTGTATCGCTCGCTTTAAGCGCATGGCGCACTCTCCCCGTTCAAGTTAGTGTTTCACAACTACCCGCCGGCCCCCGTGTAGGGCTTGGCGGACGCCCTCTTTGACCATCAGATATTGGTCAGCGTCACGCCGCCGTCCACCGCCAGCGCCTGTGCCGTGATGAAGCTGGCGTCATCGCCGACCAGAAAGCAGATGCTGCGGGCGATGTCTTCCACGGTGCCCAGACGGCCCAGCGGCGTACGGGCAATTCGGTTGGCGTCACGTTCGGCGTTGCGGTTACGCTGCGTGCCTTCAGTCAGAACCGCCGAGGGACACACCGCGTTGACGCGAATGTTGCGCGGGCCCAGTTCAGCGGCCGCCGCGCGGGTGATGCCCAAGATGCCGGCCTTGATGCCGGAATAGACCACCGAGTTGGCGGCCGAGCGCAAAGCCGCCACCGAGGCCACGTTCACGATAGAGCCACCACGCGCTGGGTCCATCACGGCCACCGCCTCTTGCAGACTCCAGATGACGGACTTGAAGCCGACATCGAGCATGCGGTCAATGGTCTCGGGCATGATGTCAGGGATGGCCTGGTAGCGCACCCAGGCCGCGTTGTTGACAAGAATGTCAAAGCGCCCCCGGTAGGCGAACGAGCGCTGGATGGCCTCCCGCATCCCTTCACGGCTGGCGATGTTTTGCACGACGCCAAAGACCTGTCCACCGCGGGACTTGATCGCATCGACCACGGGGGTGACCAGTTCTTCCTTGAGGTCGTTGACGCCAACGATGGCGCCACGGGCTGCCATTTGCAAGGCGGTTTCCCGGCCGATGCCAGCGCCAGCGCCGGTGATCAGGGCGACGCGCCCGAGCAGATCCTGGTTCATATCATTCCTAAGGTTCACACCGACGCGATGAAGTCCCGGCCGACTTGGCCGGCCAGCGCGCCCGAGCCAAAAGCAGCATCAAATTTGCGCACCTCGCGCAAGGCGTAATGCAGGGGCACGTCCCAGGTAAAGCCCATGCCACCCTGCAGATGAATGGATTTTTCCAACACAAACGCGGCACTGGCCAGCGCATGGGCCAGCACCGCGGGTGTGCTGCGCAGGTCGCCGTATTCATCGGCACGGGTCACGCGCTGCACGCCGGCACTGCAGGCTTCCTGCAACAGCCGCATCCGGGCCAGCAAGTGGCGCACGGCCTGGTTGGCCGACAGGGGGCGGCCAAACTGCACGCGGGTCGACAGGTACGCGGCCGTCGCGCTCAAGGCTCCTTCGGCGGCACCCGTTACCCAGCCGCCAACCAGGATATGGCTTTCCCGCTGCAGCGCGGCAAAGGTGGCAGCATCCAGCGTGGCCAGTACCTTGGCATGGTCCAACAAGAGCCATGACTGTGGGTGTTCCGGGTCTAGCGCTTCGTCGTTTTGAATCACGACCGAGCTCAGGTCCAGCAAGGCAGCACCGCCTTGTCCGTCGGCGACCAGCACCCAGTCACAGTCCCCGGCGTAGCGAGCATGACCGGCCAGTTTGTCTGACAAGCTGCCTTGCAGCGCCCAGGTGGCCACGCGTGTGCCGCCGACCAGTTCGGGCACCAGCGGCGAGTCGCCCAGGGCCTTGGCAATCAACAGGGTTTCAAGCAGCGGCCACTGCAGGCGCAGCCGGCCCGCCGCGGCCACGATGGGCAGGGCAAACTCGATGCCCAAGGCCAGACCGCCCGCGTTGTCAGAGGCGCACACACCACACAGCCCGGCGTTGGCCAGCGCTTGCCCGGCCTCGCGAAAGCTGCGCGTCTGCGCATCGGTAATCGCCTCGGCCGCAGCCTGCGCGAACTCTTCGGGTTGGATATCGTCGCCGCCCCCGGTCATGGTCATGGTCATCTCACAGGTCCTTGGGCAAATTCATGATGCGTTGCGCAATGATGTCCAGCTGCACCTCGGTCGTGCCGGCATAAATGGTTTCGGCCCGGGCATACAGGTAAGCCGTGGTGAAGGCCTGGCGGGCGCGCTGTGCCAGTGCGCTGGAACCGGGGTTGACATGCGAGACGATGGCCAGCGCCAGACCCGCGAAGGCCTGATGACACTCGGACCAGTAGAGCTTGGTCAGCGAACCTCGGGCCCCGATCTTGTCGCCGGCCATCAACTGGTTGACGGTGCGCTCGACCAAGCCCTTGAGCGCACTGATTTCGCCCACCACCTCGCCGATGCGCCGCTGGTAGTACCCGTCGTCAAGCAGCCTGGCCAGTTGCGGGTCGGACTTGCAGGCGGCAATGAGCTGGCGCAGCTCGCACTCAAAGCGCCAGGCGCGGTACATGCGGTTGGTGGCGCGCTCAATCGACAGCACGCCGATGGCGGCGTTCCAGCCCTCGTCGGGCGCACCCAGGCGCGCACTGTCGGGCACCACGACGTTGTCAAAAAAGACCTCGGCAAACGAGGTTTTTCCATCAATCGACTTGATGGGCACCACCCGGATGCCGGGCGTGTTCATGGGCACAGCAAACATCAGCAGGCCACGGTGCTTGTCGGCCACGGTGCCGGTGCGTGTGAGCAGCAGGCAGTAGTGCGCCTTGGCGGCACCGCTGGTCCAGATTTTTTGGCCGTTGATGCGCCAGCTGTCGCCCTCGGGCACGGCCTTGGTTCGCAAGCGCACCAGGTCGGAGCCCGCGTCTGGCTCGGAAAACCCCTGGCACCAGTAGTCTTGCATGGCGAGGATGCGCGGCAGGTAGCGTTGCTTTTGATCCTCGGTGCCCACCGTCTGGATGATGGGGCCGGCCAGCTCTTTGCCAATCGAGCTGACGCTCTCGGGCATGGCCAGCGCGCCCACTTCCTTGTTGACCACCAGATGCTCGCGCAGCGTCAAGCCCCAGCCGCCATAGACCTTGGGCCAGGTCATGCCCGCCAGGCCCGCCTGGTACATCGACGCTTCCCAATCGCGGCACTCGTCCAGCGTCGGTGTGCGGTAGCTGACACTGTCCGAGCGCATGTGCGCCGGTAAATTGGCACGCAGCCATTGGCGGGCGTACGCACGGTAAGACGCAGAACCTGCAGCAGGGTCTGCCACGGCCTGGGAGGGATCAGTAGGCATAAGCGATTTCAAGGAGCGGCGCAATGGCCAGAGGTGGGAACCATCAGGGCATCCAGAACGAGCACGCCCTGGCCCTCTGGCTTGACCAAAATGGGGTTCAGGTCGATGTCAGCCACATCACCGGCATGGCGGCACGCAAACTCCGAGAGTTGGGCCACCGTGAGGGCAGCGGCGGCCAGGTCTGACCTAGCCTGACCACGGGCGCCGTCGAGCAAGGCAAACAACTTGAGGCTGCGGATCATGCGCAGCGCTTCGTCTTGAGAAACGGGCGCCACCTGGACGGCCACGTCCTTGAGGATTTCAGCATAAATGCCGCCCAAGCCCACCATGACCACCGGGCCAAACACCGGGTCGCGCGAGACACCGGCGATCAGCTCCACACCACCGCTGACCATGGGCGCCACCAGCACACCTTCGAGCCGCGCCTGCGGCGCATGCTTTTGCGCATTGGCCAGGAGGCGCTCGTACGCCTGCCGCACGGCAGCGTCATCTTGCAGGTTCAGCGCCACGCCGCCCATGTCAGTTTTGTGGGCAATGTCTTCTGAGGCAATCTTGAGAACCACCGGGTAGCCGGTGGCGTTGGCACTGCGCACCGCCGCATCCGCCGACGTCACCAACGCTTCACGCGGCACACTGATGCCGGCAGCTGCCAGCGCCTGCTTGGCATGGAACTCGCTGCGAAACACGTCGGGATTCACGCGCTCGAGAGGGCCCGTGTAGGCCGCCGCAGTGGGCAGCGTGCTGAGTTGGCCGAGCCGGACCAGGCCCGCCAGCGCGCGGGCCGCCGCGGCAATGTTGGGAAAGACCGGAATGCCCAGTGCATTGATCTCGGCCACAGCATCGGCAGGGCCCTGGCTGATGAGAACGAGCAAGCGCTCAGGGTGGCTGAGCCGGATCTTGGCCAGCGCCTCCAGATACACACCGCGCAAGCGGGGGTTGTACAGCGACAGCGCCAGCAGCAGCACCAGGGTGCTGCCATTGGCGTCGTTTTGCAGCGCGGTCAGCATCTTCAGCAAAATGTCGGGGCGGGCCGACATCTGCGCCGAGGCATCGACCGGGTTGTTGGTGCCGGCGCTGGGCACCGCCTCACGAATCTGGGCCCGGGTGGCCTCGGTGAGCTGGGGCAACGTCATGCCGGCTTCCACCATGGCGTCAGCCATCATGATGCCGAAGCCACCAGACGCGGCCACCAGCGTCACCGCATCCGTCGCCGGCAGGCGCTGTGAGCCCAGCAAGGCAGCGGCATGGCCGACATCGAACAAGTCTTCAATGGAGCGCACACGCAGTGCGCCATAGCGGCGAAAGACCGCATCGAATACCGCGTCAGAGCCCGTCAGCGCACCCGTGTGCGAAGCCGCCGCGGCCTGGCCCTGCTCGGTGGCGCCAATCTTCAGAACAATGACAGGCTTGTGCGCCTGGCGCGCCATCTGCAGCGCCGCAATCAGCCGACTGGCATCGCGGCAGGTCTCCATGCAGCACAGGATGATGCGGGTGTCTGGGTCCTGCGCCAGCGCAGCAATGCCGTCGGCGACGTCCACATCGGCTTCGTTGCCGGTGGCGATGAAGCGGCTCACACCCAGGCCGCGCTGAGCCATGTTTTGCATGGTGAAGCTGCCAATGTTGCCCGACTGCGAGACGATACCGACCTGCCCGGCCGGCGGCAGGCTTTGCTCCAGCGCAATCGAAAACGAGCCCACCAGCTTGTCCACTACATTGACGGTTCCCAGGCAGTTCGGCCCCAGCAGCCGCATGCCGTGGCTGCGCACGATGGCGACCATCTCGGCTTGCAGCGCAGCGCCCTCGGGGCCGGCCTCGGCAAACCCGGAGGTCAGCACAATCAGGCCATGCACACCCCGGCTGGCACAGTCGCGCACGGCCTGCAGCGTGGCCGACACGGGCACCGCCAAAATGGCCATGTCCGGCGCCGTGGGCGTGTCCAGAATCGAGGCATAGGCCTTCAGGCCCTGAATGCTGCCGCCCTTGGGGTTGATGGGATAGATCGGGCCACCATAGCCGTACTTGCACAGCAACTGCACCGGCCGTCCACCGATTTTGGTCACATCGTCGGAGGCACCAATTACCGCCACGCCCCTGGCCTTGAAGAAGGCGTCCAGCCCAACGCCCGGGGCCACTGGAGCCGCAGTCAGCATGGGCTCAGCGTCCTTTGAAAACGGGTGGCCGCTTTTCCAGGAAGGCCATGCGGGCTTCCCGGGCATCTTCCGTCTTGGACAGCGCCACGGTGAACTCCTGCTCAAAGCGGTAGGCGTCGCGCTGGGGCATCACATCCACCATATTGGCAGCGCGCTTGGCATAGGCCACGGCCAGCGGCGCCTTCGAAGCGATTTCGCGGGCCAGCGTCATGGTCACGGGCAGCAGGTCTTTTTCAGGCAGCACGTCCTCGATCACATTGCGCTTGAGCAGTTCGTGGGCCGTCAAACGCTGGCCGGTGAAGAACATGCGCCTGAGGGTGGAGCGGCCGAACAAGGTTTTCAGCATGGACGCACCACCGGCCAGCCCGACATTGACCTCGGGCATGCCGACCGTGACGTTCTCGGAGGCGTAGAGAATGTCGCAAGCGGCCGCCAGGCCAAAACCAGCCCCCAGCGCCACGCCGTTGATGGCGGCAATCACGGGCTTGGCACACTCGCGAATCGCGTTGCCGGTTTCGCGGGTGATCCGGTTGTGGTCCAGGTAGTCTCCGGCGATCTCGGCGCTGGGCCGATCCTTCAAATCGGCACCGGCACAAAACACGCCGTCGACACCGGTCAGCACAGCGCAGCGGATGTCCGCGCGCTCGGAAATTTCGTCAAATGTTGCCACCATCTGGCGGCGCATTTCACGGTTCAAGGCATTGACCGGCTTGCGGTCCATGGTGACCAGCGCCACCCCATCGGAGACTTCCAAACGCACCCATTTTTCGCTCATACACCACCTCTGTAAGTCGCCCCGCTTGCGGCGGCAAAAATCACCATGTGAACCGAACCCTTGATTAAAAAGCAACTCGCGTTGGCGACATGAATTGCAGCTTTCCCCCCCGGTCAATCGGGGGACTTGGGCGGTCTTAGAGGGCATTGGCATCTGTTTTTTCAGCGTCCCTGCCCTCAAATAAGTATAGAAGTCGCCCTCTCATTCATTTCGCGTCAATTTGAGTTTGTGTTCTGCAAAAAATGAAGCATTCGCCTCAGAGCTTGCGCGCATTCGCCACAGCGCGTGCGGTCATCCGCCCTGGCGCGTGGCTTTGGCCGCACCGACATAGCCGAGCTATTTGCAAGCGCCTTCAGCGACAGCAGCGGCTCCAAAGCCAAGCCCGAAAATCTTGCCATGGGCAGTAAACCGCCGCTCGCTGCCGGCCACATGCTCGGCGACAAAATCCGTGAACAAGCGGATCTTGGCCGGGATGATGGGCGTGTCGAGGATGGTGGCGTACATGCCTTCATCGAAACCTTTGTTGGTGATACGGTAGTCGGGCAGCACCCTGACCAACTGCCCCTGATGAATGTCGTTATGCACCGTGTAGTCATCGAGCAAGACCAGACCCTCACCCATCCGGGCAAGTTCTAACAGGGCAATGCCGTTGTTGCTGACGTGACGGGGTTTAAAAGCTATTGCGGTGGTTTGGTCTTGCTGTTTGAACTGCCACGAGTACTCGTCACCCGGCAGTTGATAGGCCAGGCAGTCATGTTCAAGAATATCTTCTGGCCTTTGCAACAGATGTGGCTTGGCGGCCAGATAGGCCGGCGAGGCGACCAAATGCCGGTCACTTTGAAACAGCATGCGCCGCCTGACCCCCGCCTCCATAGGGGGCGAGATCCGAAAGTCGATATCAATCTGGTTGCGCCGCAGGTCCACCGCAGCCTCGGTCAAGGTCAGCTCGATATGGATGTCAGGGTAGAGTTTTCGAAAGCCGGCAATTAGCGGGGGCAGCAAGCCCAAGCCAAACATCGTGCGCGAATGAACACGCAGCAGTCCCTGCGGCGCCGTGCTGATGGCCGTAATGTTGCCCTGCAGCGCATTGATCTGCCAGAGGATGCCCTCGAGCTGTCTGGCATATTCCTGGCCGGATTCGGTCAACACCACCTGACGCGTTGAACGCAGCAACAGCTTGACCTTCAACTCGTTTTCGGTGTCGGTGATCATGCGTGAAACCGCCGTCGCGGAGATGCCAAAACGACGCGCAGTCTCGGAGAAATTTTGCGTCTGAGAGATGGACAGAAAAAGCTCCATGGCCCGCAATCTATCCATGAGTCCTCCTATTTATGCAGTACAGATCTTCGATTTTTGGCATACCGAATGTCGGTTGACTGCCTAGAATTCTAGAGGGCTCAAGAAGCGCAATTGCAGGGAGCGGTTCTTGAGAGTGTCAGAACGTGTTGCGCAAGACCTATTTTACGGAGACAGACCATGGAATTCGGCGTATTCATTCTGGCCCAGCAGCGAAACTACGAGCAGACCTCGCAGCAGGTCATCCGCAACTCGATTGAGCAGACGGTAGCGGCCGAGCAGGCGGGCTTTCACACGGCCTGGTATGCCGAGCATCATTTCAACAACTACTCGCTGTCGCCTTCGCCGCTGATGATGATCGCGCACATGGCTGCAAAGACCCAGCGCATCCGGCTGGGCACGGCGGTGTGCATTCTCCCGCTCTACCACCCGGCTCGGTTTTGGCAGAAGTTGGC
>CAIMVC010000399.1 GCA_903844825.1 uncultured Burkholderiales bacterium
ATGATGCGGTTGCGATTGGCGCCAGCCCAGTCGACGTCGTACTTGATGACCTTGATCTTGCTCAGCGGGGTGAGCGGGTTCTTGGTCGCCACGTCAGTGCGTACCGAGCGCCGGCCTGCAGCATCCACGATCTCCTGGGCTTCCTTGGACAACATGAAGTTGATAAAGGCCTTGCCGCCTTCCGGGTTGAGTGGCGTGGCCACCAGGGCCATCACATCCGGGCTGGCCGAGGTGCCATCGGCAGGGTAAAGGATCTCGACCGGGCCGCCGCCAAGCTTGAACTTGAGCAGGGTGTCCTCATTGGACAGGCCCACGGCCGCTTCGCCGTCGTTCACAAACTTGGAAACCGCGCCCGAGCTGTTGGACAGCACCATGTTGTCCAGAATCTTGGCAAACAGGTCCCAGCCTTTGTCTTCACCATAAATCTGCAGCACCGTGGCGAGCTGGATGTAGGACGAGCCGGATTTGTCGACCCGTGCCGCTGAAATCTTGCCCTTGTACATCGGCTTGGCGAGATCAGCCCAGCTCTGCGGGTACTGCGCCGGCGTGAGCGATTTGGTGTTGACCCCGATGGCGGTGGCCACCGCGGTGAAGGGCACAGCCGCGTCGTTGATCTTGAACGCGTCCGCCATGAACCGCGCGTTGTCCGGCGTGTACTTGGTAAACAGCGCAGCGTTGGCCTCGATCACATCGGTCGAGACGCTGAAGAGCACGTCGGCCGTCTGCCGGCCTTTCTCGGCTTTGAGCCGGTTGATCAGGTCGCCCGAGCCGCCCTTGATCAGCTCCACCTTCACGTTGGCGCTTTTCTCGAAAGCGGGGATCACCCGGTCCACCAGATCCTGCGGTGCCGCCGTGTAGATCGTGACCTTGTTCTGCGCCAGTACCGGCACGGCCAACAGCATGCTCAGGGCCAGGCCAGCCAACATTGCGGGGGTTGTTTTCATCTCGTGTCTCCAGGGGTTAACAAATGCAGCACACCGCGCCGGGTCAGTGCCGGTCCGGGGAACATGATGGTAACAAGCAAATTCACGGGCTGGCCGGTCAAGCCCAGAGCCTGGCCGGGTAGGCGCCCGCCAACACCAGTCGCCGCAGACTGTCGACACACAGCGCCTTGTCCTGGGGATAGGTCACACCGAACCACTGGCCGCTGGTCTCCAACACCCGGCAATCGGCCGCCCGCGTGTGGATCAGTTGGTGCACCACGCTGGGGATGTAGCATTCCGCGCTGCTGCTGGTGCCGCAGCCCTCGAGAAAGCGGGCAAATCCGGCCGCCAGTTGTGGCAGAACCGTCGGCGTAAAGCCCCAAAAATTCATGGAGGCGAGCGCGTCGGGCGCAATCAACACCTGCTGGCCATCCAGACGACGGCCATGGCAAACGCCGTCGGCGTCCATGGCGATACCGGTGTGCTCCTCAACCGACACCAAGCGGCCCGCCACGCTATGGCAAATGCCGCGGTTCACGCCGCCATGGGCCGACAAGGTCTGCGCGATGCGGTAACCGGCCATGCAATGTTCCGCCCTGGCCGACCCGGTTGGCGCCGCCTGTCGCAGGTGGGCGGCCACCTGCAGGTAGGCGTCCCGGCCATAGAAGTCATCGGCATTGACCACGGCAAACGGCCCGTCCAGCAG
>CAIMVC010000400.1 GCA_903844825.1 uncultured Burkholderiales bacterium
GGTTTCAAACAGGTCGGCAGCCATGCCTGCGCAGTCGCCCACGTTGTCCCCCACGTTGTCGGCGATCACGGCGGGGTTGCGGGGATCATCTTCCGGAATTCCAGCTTCGACCTTCCCCACCAAGTCAGCGCCCACGTCGGCGCCTTTGGTAAAAATGCCACCGCCCAGGCGAGCGAAGATTGAAATCAGGGAGGAGCCAAAGGCAAAACCGATCAGCGGATTAAGCAAAGTCGCCAGGTTGGTCGCTGGGTTGTGGTTGCCGTTGCCGACCAAAAACCAGTAAAAGCCCGTCACGCCTAGCAACCCAAGCCCGACCACCAGCATGCCGGTGATGGCGCCGCCCCGGAAGGCGACGTCAAGTGCGGGGCCAATGCCGCGGGTGGCGGCCTGAGCCGTTCGCACGTTGGCGCGAACCGACACGTTCATGCCGATGAAGCCGCAGGCGCCGGACAGCACGGCGCCGACCACGAAGCCGACGGCCGTCTTGCCGTCCAGAAATACCCCAATGAGCACAGCGAGGATGACGCCGACGATGGCGATGGTTTTGTACTGTCGTGCCAGATAGGCGGCAGCACCGGTTTGAATCGCCGCAGCAATTTCCTGCATTCGGGCATTGCCTGCATCTTGCGAAAGAATCCAGCTGCGAGCCCAGAAGCCGTAAGCCACGGCCACCAGTCCACACGCTAGCGCAAGAATAAGCGCTGAGTTGCCAAGCATAGTTAGTCTCCAATTTTGACGTCAGGGTTTTGGTGCAACGCATCGGCTACACCGCCTTGCGTTGCTTCCTCAACCCCCAAGTCAAGCTCGGGTCGATTGGCCAACGGTTTAATTTAACGCCAAAAGTGCATAGTTCCCCGCCGAGTAAGGTCCGGATCAGTAAAATGAGGGTAAATACTGACTGTGCGTCAGGGCATGGGTTGACATCAGTTGACGGCAAGCCTCGGTTTTTACCTAATCATTTACTATTAAACATTAAATCACCATGTCTCTTGATAAAGTCTCTGCTGGTAAAAACGTTCCAGATACGTTCAATGTGATCATCGAGATTCCCATGAACGCTGACCCGGTCAAGTACGAGGTGGACAAGGAGTCGGGCGCGATTTTTGTGGATCGCTTCATGAGCACCTCCATGCACTACCCGACCAACTACGGCTACGTTCCCAAAACCATCAGCGGTGACGGAGACCCCGTTGATGTGTTGGTAATCACCCCGGTGCCGCTGATTCCAGGTGTGGTGGTGACTTGCCGCGCTATCGGCATCCTGAAGATGACTGACGAAGCTGGTGAGGACGGCAAGGTTCTGGCCGTGCCGACCGACAAGATTCTGTCAATTTACACCCAGTGGCAAAAGCCGGAGGACTTGAACCCCTTGCGCCTGAAAACCATTGCCCACTTTTTTGAGCATTACAAAGACCTCGAAGAAGGCAAGTGGGTCAAGATCAATGGCTGGGAAGGCCCTGAATCCGCCAAAAAGGAGATCATGGACGGCATTGCCAACTACAACAAGCTCCACAAGGCCTGAGACTGACTTCCGGTTAAGCCGGTTCGCACTCCATAAAGACGCCACGCGGCCCGCGCCTCGTGGCGTTTTTCTTGTGGGATCAAGCCAGGCCTTGCCCAGCTGTCCCGGGTGAGAGCGGGTGTTTCGGGTCTGCCGGCTTAGTTTTGTGCCCTGAGGTAGGATCAAATCTTTGCCCCCCTACTCAATGAAAGATGCGCTTCATGGCCATTGCCTGGTTATCCGTTTTGCAAAGCGTTCCCTGGACTGACGTGGTCCGCAACGCGCCTAAAGTTGCCGCTGGCGCAAAAAAGCTGTGGCAAAGCGCTGCTGGTGCGGTTCAGCCTGCCCCATTGGATGCTACCGAGGCCGGCGCTGAGGTGGTTGGAGAGGGCGCGCAGGACGCATTGGGCGTCCTGCAGTCCAGGATGGCCGTGCTCGAGTCCGGACTGCAGCAGGCCGACCAGCAACTGACTGAGGCGTCTCGCGTCATGAATATTTTGGCTGAGCAAAACGTGCAACTGATCGCCAGCATGGAGGCCTTGCGCGTCAGGTTGTCACGGCAGGCGGTTGCTTTTTGGGGGCTGCTACTGATCGCCGCCGCCTGCGTGTCGGTCTGGGCCATCTTTTGGCGCTAGGCGCCTAGCCAGCGCCTTGTCGGTTGCCAGTGCTGGCGGCGTGCCTGAAGGGCGTTCGGCTCTCCAGGTCGACAAGGTAATTTTCTATGCCCTGGCCCTCGCGTTCCAAAAAGCGTTCAATGGCGTCCGCGAATGCCGGGTGAGCCAACCAGTGCGCGCTGCTCGTCTTGACCGGCAAGAGGGCTCTGGCCATTTTGTGTTCTCCCTGGGCGCCTCCCTCGAAGCGATCGTAGCCGTGCGCTATGCACCACTGCAGTGGCTGGTAGTAGCACGCTTCAAAGTGCAGGCAATCCACACGCTCAAGCGCTCCCCAATAGCGCCCGAAGGCGGTTTTGCCTCCCTGTTCGCCCGCCGACAAGGCGATCAGGCTGCTGGCTATGGGGCGGCCCTCTTTTTCGGCAATAAACAGCAGCCAGTTCTCCGGCATGGTGTCGGCCATTTTTTGGAAGAAGTCGCGGCTGAGGTAGGGTGCGTTGCCGTGTTCATAGTAGGTGCGTTCGTAGCAACTGTAGAAAAAACGCCAATCCGCCTGGCTGATGTCTGTCCCTTTTGAGGACCTGAACTGCACGCCCGCCTCGGCAACCTTGCGGCGCTCCTGCCTGATTTTTTTGCGCTTTTCCTGGCTCAGGGTGGCAAGAAATTCGTCGAATGTCCCGAAGCCGCAGGCTCCCAGGTCATTCGCTTGCGCATCCGGCAAACGGTTGGACCAGTGAAACTGAACGGTGTTCCGCAGCATCAGGCCGGCTTGCGTGCAGGCCGCTATGTCCTGTTCGGAGGTGAACAGCAGGTGTAGCGATGAGAGTTGGTGCGCCTTGCACCAGTCGATCAGCGCCTTCACCAGGAAAATGCGCGCGGCGGCATTTGTGGCTAGCAGGCGCGGGCCTGGCACTGGCGTGAACGGTGGCGCTACCACGGCCTTGGGGTAGTAGGCCAGGCCGTGTTGCTGGTACGCGTTGGCCCATGCCATGTCAAACACGTACTCACCGTAGGAGTGCGTTTTGAGGTATAGCGGGCATGCTGCGACAAGCTGGTTAGCCTGGTAAACCGTGACAAAGCGCGAAGTCCAGCCACTGGCCGGGGTCGCACTGTCGCTGGTGTGCATCGCGGCCAGGTATTCGTGGCGCATGAAGGGGTTGAGTTGGCCATCGGGCCCCTGGTGCTTCAGCAGTGCATTCCAGGCACTGGCCTCGATCTGCATCGGGGAGTCGAGGACACGAATGACATAATCGTTTTCAGCCATGCGCACCCATGACCACTAAGTGCTTGCCTGCCGGCTTCGCAGCGCATGCGGCAATGTCTGGCGGGGTGATCGCTGTGCTGGCTGCAGAGGTATTTTTCTTTTTCATGACTCTTCAATGACCTTCAAATGACCCTCAAGATTTGCATTGCCCAATTGAATTATTGCGTAGGCGACATGCGGGGCAATGCGCTCAAGATGATTGACGCCTCCCGCCAAGCCTATGCAGCAGGCGCTCGTCTGGTGCTCACGCCTGAGCTGGCGATTTGCGGCTATGCGGCCGAGGACTTGTTCTTGCGCGCCGCTTTCATACAAGCCTGTGATGATGCCGTGGATTTGGTAGCCCGTGAGCTGGCCGGGTTAAAGGGATTGGCTGTGGTGGTGGGCAGTCCCACGGGAGGTGACAGTGGCCAGGGTTTTCGCACGCGCAGCGTCGAGGTGCAACAGCGCCAGAACGTGGCCCATGTGCTTCGCGAGGGCAAGCGTGTGCAGTCCTATGCCAAGCGGGAGCTGCCGAACTATCAGGTGTTTGACGAGCGTCGTTACTTCGCGCCGGGGCAGGGGACTTGTGTATTTCAAGCCGGGGAAGGCGCGGACGCTGTCTCGGTGGGTTTGCTGATTTGTGAAGATGCCTGGTTTGATGAGCCTGCGCAACTGACCAAGGCTGCTGGCGCCGAGTTGCTGGCGATCATCAACGCTTCTCCTTTTCATGTCGGAAAAGGCCATGAGCGGGAGGTGATGATGTGCAGCCGCGCGCTAGCCACCGGATTGCCCCTGGTTTTTGCGCACCTGGTGGGCGGCCAGGATGA
>CAIMVC010000401.1 GCA_903844825.1 uncultured Burkholderiales bacterium
GGGCAGGTCCAGGCGGGGCAAGAGGTAGTAGTCGAGCTCATTGGCGTTTTGCGCATCCAGCCGCACCGCCACGGTGATGTCGGGGTTGAGGCGTTCGGTGTCAAACCGGATGCGCCAGCGCTGCTGGCCATTGGGCAGGGTTTGGCAGCGCGCCAACACCAGGCTGATGACCAGCTCGTCGTTGAGAGTGAGCAAGTCCGTCTTGCCATCGCGGCGCACACTGCCGCCCAGCTCAGCGATGGTTACTTCGGTGCGGCGCACGATTTCCGGGTGCAGTTGTCGCAGCCGCCGGTTGACCTCAATGAAGCCCTGATCACGCGAGGTGTGAAACCCCACCAACTCATACGCCCGGCTGAGGCTGCCAAAGCGGTGGGCGTAGGTTATGGCGCATGGCAAGCCCGGGGCCTGGTCGATGATGAAGCCTGACAAGGTGCCGCATTCGGCATAGAGCTGCTTGAGGTGAGCCAGCAGCTCTTCGTCACTGAAGCGGCGGGTGCGCTCGGCCAGTACCTCTTGGGCTTTGAGGAAGGTGTCCAGCGGCACGACACCTTCAAACGCACCCTCTTTGCGGATCCACATGGGAGGTGGGTTGTTGACGTGCTTTTTCTTGAGCTTGAAAGAGCGACGGTTGTAGACGTTGTTGCCGATGTACTTTTCGTTGGTGAGCACCTGGCGCACGGTGCTGTAGCTCCAAGGTCGGCCGTAGTCGGTGCGGATGCCTTGGTCGTTCAGCCGCTTTGCAATTTCGGCCAGGGGCCAGTCGTCTTGGATGAACCAGGCAAACATCTGCAAGACCGTGGCCACCTCGTGATCGGGGCCGGGCATGAGGATGACCCGATCGGTTTGAAGGCTTTTGTGCTCGCCGTTTTTGAGCTCGCCTTTGATGGCGCCAGTTTGGTCAATGAGCACACGGCGCAGACCGTAGCCCGCAGGACCCCCTTGGCGAAACCCCATCTCGATGAGTCGGCACTGGCCAGCAAAGACCTTGGCCGAGAGCTCCCGGCTGTATTCACCGGCCATGGCGCGCTTGACGCCTATGACGAAGGTGGAGACCGGTGAGCCGTCGTTTTCAAACTGCTCGGCCACGTAGGCGACGTGGATGTTCTTGCGCTTGCAGATGTATTCGTAATAGGCTGATTCGTCCGCATCCTGAAACCGGCCCCAGCGGCTAACGTCATAGACCAGGATCAGGTTGAAGTCGGTGTTGCCGGCCTCGACGTCGGCGATGAGTTTTTGCAGCGAGGCACGGCCATCGATGGACAAACCGCTTTTGCCCTCGTCGGCGTAGGTGCGCACGATCTCGATGCCGCGCCGGTCGGCGTATTCCTGGATCTTGTCGGCCTGGTTGTGGGTGGAGTACTGCTGATGCTCAGTGGACATGCGCACGTACTGGGCTGCTCTGAATGTTTTGGGTGGATCTTCTAGGGTCATGTGGACTTGTGGACTGCTTGGTTCTGTTCGTTCGGACCATGTTGGCTTCGAAGCGGCAGAGCTATCAAGTCATTTCTAGACCTGTTTGCAGACTTTTTGAGATCAGCCACATTTACGCAACTGGCCAGGCTCAATGCGCATGGA
>CAIMVC010000402.1 GCA_903844825.1 uncultured Burkholderiales bacterium
CGCGAAGAAGACAAGATCAAGCACATGGTGTGGAGTTTCGGTATGACGCTCATGGCTTTGGCTGTGCTGTCCCCCGTACTGGCTTTTGGCGCCGTCTTTTTACTGGGTTTGGCCAAGGAGTGGTGGGACAAGTATTTCGGCTCGGGCTTTTGCTTTTATGACATGACCGGTAATTTGATCGGGAGCCTGGCGGGGCTTTTGTGTGGTTTTTTGTTGCGACATCTGCTGACTGCCCTTTTTAGTCTTTCATGAAAATCTTAGTTAACGCAACGCCTTTGTTGATGCCTCTGACAGGGATAGGGCAATATATTCGCAGCCTGTTCACCGCCATGGACAAAATGCCTGACGCCTGCATCAACATGTATTACGGCCTGCGCTGTGAGAGGGGCGTGCGCCCCCAGTCTTCGGCCACCACGCAAACGGTCACGCGTACCTTCAGTATGTTGCAACGCCTGATTCCACGGGGACGCACACTCAGAAGGGTGGCTGAAAAAGCATTGTTTGCCTACCATACGCGCAGCTCTTCGGAGCGTACTCTTTACCACGAGCCCAGCTACTTGCCCCTGCCCTACAACGGGCCTCAGGTGGTGACTGTGTGTGATTTATCGTGTTTTGACCACCCGGAAACCCATCCCAAAGAACGGGTTGAGCTGATGCAGCGCAACATGCCAGCAGCGATAGCCAAGGCAGACCACATTATTGTGATATCTGAGGCCACAGGTGCGGCGCTGCAGCGTTGGTTCAATGTAGACAAGTCTCGCATCACCAATACCTATCTGGCAGCAGACCCGCGCTTTCAGCCGCAACCGGCAGAAGCCTTGGCGCCTGCGCTGGCCAGTCTGGGGCTGACGACCGAAGCCTACGTCTTGTGTGTGGGGACGCTGGAGCCGCGCAAGAATCTGACGACCTTGTTTTTGGCCTATAGCGGCCTGCCTGCGGCACTGCGCCAGCGTTACCCACTGGTGGTGGCGGGCATGAGTGGCTGGAATACCGAGGCATTGATGAAGTCGGCCGAGGACTTGATTCGCCGCGGCGAGTTGCGCCTGCTGGGCTATGTGGCAGATGCCCTGATCCCGTCGCTGTATGCCGGTGCTGCCGCTTTTTGTTACCCCTCACGTTACGAAGGCTTTGGCTTACCGGCACTGGAGGCCATGGCATCAGGCGTGCCGGTCATCACCAGCAACCAGACCTCTTTACCTGAAGTGGTTGGCGATGCCGGCCTGATGCTGGACCCGGATGATGTGGACGGTCTGCGGGAGCAGCTGCAGCGCTTGTTAGAAGACCGGGTGTTTGCCGAAATGATGGGCCGGCGCGGCCTGGCCCGCTCCAGAATGTTCAGTTGGGAGCGCTGCGCAAGGGAGACCTTTGCGGTCTACGAAAAGGTGATGCAGCAGCGTGGTGGCAAGTCATGAAAACGCTACGTGTCCTGCACATTTACCGGACCTATTTTCCTGAAACACAAGGCGGTGGGCAGGAGGCGATTCGCCAGCTGTGTCTCGCGACCCAGCCGCTGGGGGTGGACAA
>CAIMVC010000403.1 GCA_903844825.1 uncultured Burkholderiales bacterium
AGTGAGCTACTACCGCATTAGCCTGACCAAGGACTCGGGCCTGAGCAGCGATGCGAGCATTGTGGTGGGCAGCGGCGGGGCGGCCAAGACCTATGGTTTCGGCTCGGGTTCTGGCGTGCTGGCCCCCGGCAGTGTGATCCTGACGGCGGCCGAGATGGCCACGGCGGTATTTCTGCCTGGCACTACCGCGGCGGGGAACTCGCTCAAGCTGGCCCTGCAGGCCTACGACTCGACCAGCACGCTCAGCGATCTGGGTGGGCCGGACGATTCCGGGTCCAGCGCGCTCTTGCAGCAAACGCTCAGGATCGTCAGCGGCAATGTGGGCGTGAGCCTGGGCAGCAGCTTAACCAAAACCAGCTTGTCAGAAAACGCGCTGGGAGAAGGCTCGGCGAAGCCTAAAAGCAGCAGCTTCACGCTGGCCTTGAACCAGGCTCCCACCCACGATGTCAAGGTCTACCTGACCGATGCCAACGACCAGCTCGACCTGTCGGCAACCGTGCTGACCTTCACCAGCGCCAACTACGCCACGGTGCAAAGTGTGACCGTCGCTGCCACAGCCGACAGCAAGAACGAAGGCGCAAGCCAGGCGGCGCCGCTGAGCTTTCAGGTGGTCAGCCAGGACAGCAGCTATGACGGCTTTTTGGTCAGCCCGCTGAGCTTTTCGGTGGCTGACAACGTGGCTCCGGTGCTGAGCACGCCAACGGCCGTTGCCTACACCGATACGCGCGCAGATGACAGTTTTTCAGTCCCCGCAGCAGGCTCGGTCACCGGCACGCTGATTGCTGCCGACAGCAATGGGGACAGCCTGAGCTACGGCATTTTGGGCGGCACCGACGTGGGCACCAGCGTGTCCAAGACCAGCGCCCTGGGCACCTTGACGGTGACCAAAGCCACTGGCGCCTATGTCTTTAGTCCATTGACTGATGGACTGAACGCCGCGGCCAGTGCCACCAGTGTCGACTTCACCGTCACCGCCTCCGATGGCACGGCCAGCAGCAGCAAGGCCTTGACGGTTAGCGTGGCCGGGGTCAATGACGCGCCGATGCTGAGCTTTGATGAACCGTCCAAGGTCTTGGTCGAACGTGGCGGCGCTGGCAATGCGGTCGCCGGTACCAGCGATGCCGTGGTCTCCATGGACCTGTTTGACGCCGAAGGCTCGGTGAGTCTCGACCCCGCGGGCATGCCGGCCCTGGGTTGGGCTACCAGCAACAGCGGCGCCAGCTACACCCGTGCGGGCAACTTTGGTACGGCCACGCTAACCAGCAGCACCCGGCAAATTAGCTACGCCCTCAACGACAGTGACGTGCGGACCCAGGCCCTGGCTCAGGACGAGCCAGACGGCGACATGTTCTCGGTGCAGGTCCGGGATGCGCAGGGTCTGACCAGCTTGCAGCAAGTGGTGTTTGAGGTCACCGGCAGCAACGACTGGCCGGTCCTCAATGCGCTGCCCGATCGTGTGATCGCGCCCGGTGTCGCCCTGGACTTTCATCTGGGCGCCGACTTGACGGATGTTGACTCCGACGGCCTGCTCGTCACCGCGACCCTGGCCGACGCCTCGGCCCTGCCAGCCTGGCTGAGTTTTAACAGCTCTAGCTGGACGTTCAGCGGTACCCCGACGGCCAGTGATGTGGCCACACTGAGTATTTTGGTGACAGCCTCCGACGACCTGGGCGGCACGGTCTTGGACAGTTTTGACCTGACCATCGCCGCTGCCACCGATGCCGCTGGGTTACTCGCCGACAGCAAGTCCGGCAACGAAGATGGTGGCGTGATCAGTGGGGAAGTTCTCTTGAACGACACGCCCTCCCCATACGTTAATTTGTTCGTGCGGTCCTACATGGTGCAGGGCCAGACATCTGTTGGCGCAGGGCAGCCACTGACCATCGCCGGCAAGGGCGAGTTGCTCATGAACGGCGACGGGAGCTTCATCTTCACGCCACTGCCTGACGTCAATGGCGCCTTGCCGGTCATCTCCTACGAAACCAATGACGGCTCGAGCACCCTGAGCATCACGCTCGCCCCGGTGGACGACGCTTCGGTGCTGGTGGTCGACTCCAAGACGGTCGCAGAAGGCAGCCCGGCCACTGGCAACGTCTTGCTCAATGACAGCGACATCGAC
>CAIMVC010000404.1 GCA_903844825.1 uncultured Burkholderiales bacterium
AAGGTCTGCGTGCCGAGCAAGCGGTCAAACGGGCTGACCCCAACAGCCCGACGCTGATGGGCATTGGCCTGGTCACCTTCACCGAGGTGGTTGGTGCTGGCCCTTCCAAAATGTGCGACATCCTGGGTGTGGGGATGTTCGACTCCTGCGAAATCCGCATTCACCCCACCGGTAGCGCCATTGCCCGCATGGGCACCATCACGCAGGGGCAAGGCCACCAAACCACCTACGCGCAAATCATTGCCACCGAGCTGGGCATTCCGTCTGAGGTGATTCAGGTTGAAGAGGGTGACACCTCCACAGCGCCCTACGGCCTGGGCACCTACGGCTCGCGCTCCACACCCGTAGCCGGTGCGGCTATTGCCCTGGCGGCCCGCAAGATCCATGCGAAAGCCCGAAAGATCGCGGCCCACATGCTTGAAGTCAATGAAAACGACCTCGACTGGGAAGTGGACCGTTTCAAGGTCAAAGGCGACGACAGCAAATTCAAGACCATGGCCGACGTAGCCTGGCAGGCCTACCACCAACCGCCAGATGGCCTGGAGCCGGGCCTGGAAGCCGTGCATTATTACGACCCGCCAAACTTCACCTTCCCTTTCGGTATCTACCTGTGTGTGGTGGACATTGATCGGGCCACGGGTGAGACAAAAGTCCGCCGCTTCTACGCGCTGGACGACTGCGGTACCCGCATCAACCCGATGATCATCGAAGGCCAGATTCATGGCGGTCTGACCGAAGGTTTTGCCGTGGCCATGGGCCAGCAAATGCCGTTTGATGCGCAGGGCAATCTGTTGGGCAACACGCTGATGGACTACTTCCTGCCCACCTTCGTCGAAACGCCCCATTGGGAAACCGACCATACCGTGACGCCTTCGCCCCACCACCCGCTGGGTGCCAAGGGCGTTGCTGAATCGCCGCACGTGGGCTCTATCCCGACCTTTACGTCGGCCGTGGTTGACGCCTTCTCTCACCTCGGTGTGACCCACCTAGACATGCCGCACAACGCTTTTCGCACCTGGAAAGCACTGCGCGCGCACGGTGCGGCCTTGTAGTCAGGACCACCATGGAAGTCAAGCTCGACAAACAATACCCGCTCGATGTGGACGCCGCACGCGCCTGGGCCTTGCTCACCGACCTCAAGGCGGTAGCCAGTTGCATGCCCGGTGCCGAAATCACCGAGCAGCTGTCTGAGACGTCTTACAAAGGCGGCGTCAAGGTCAAGGTCGGCCCGGCAGTGGCCCAGTTCGGCGGCACGGTGGACGTGATTGAAGCCGTGGAGGCTGAACGCAAGATGGTCTTGCGCGGCAAAGGCGCCGACAAGGGCGGCTCGTCTGCCTCCATGGACCTGACGGCCATCATCACCCCCGACCCAGCCAACCCCGCGCATTGCGTGCTGAATGGCCAGGCCGCCGTGATTGTGAACGGCAAGTTTGCGCAGTTCGGGGGGCGCTTGATGGTGCAGGTGTCTGACATGCTGCTGGCGCAGTTTGTCGAGAACTTTCGCCAGACGGCGTTGACGCTGCCCGCCCCCGGAGCCTCGCCTGCCATCGCGGCCGCTGAGGCGACTGCTCCGGCGGCTGGCGCCCAGGCTGCACCGGCCGCACCTGCGGCAACGACTCCACCGGTGGCAGTTGCGCCGGCAGCAGTTGCGCCGGTGGTGGCCCGCGAGATCAATGGCCTTGCTATTGTCTGGGCCTTGGTCAAAAGCTGGGTGGGTGGCTTGTTCGGCAAACGCACCTGAATATGGCAGCTCCCGACGCGTCCGCAAGCCCGGCCACCGAGGCGCGCTTTCTGCGAGAACAGCTGCAGCGTTCGGGCTATCTGGCCGATGAAGACCTGACCACCGCCGTGTGGTTGGCGTCCGCCTTACAGCGTCCTCTTCTGATCGAAGGGGATGCCGGGGTCGGCAAAACCGCTCTGGCCACGGCGCTGGCCCGTTCTCAGAGCGAGCAGGGCGCCACACTGGTACGCCTGCAATGCTTTGAAGGACTGGATCTGGCGCAAGCGGCTTACGAATGGAACTACGGCCGCCAGCTGATGGCCATACGTTTGAGTGAATCAGGCCAACAGGGGGCTGGCCCGGTGCGTGAGGCGGATGTGTTCAGCCGCGACTATTTGCTCGAGCGCCCCCTGCTGCGCGCCATCAGCCAGACCGGTCCCTGTGTGCTGCTGATTGACGAGATCGACCGCGCTGACGAGGCTTTTGAGGCGTTCTTGCTTGAGGTGCTGGCAGACTACCAGATCACCGTGCCCGAGATTGGCACCATTCGTGCGACCCACATCCCGCAAGTGATCCTGACCAGCAACGGTACCCGCGAGTTGTCGGACGCGCTACGCCGCCGCTGCCTGTACCACTACCTCGATTACCCGACACTTTCACGAGAGATCGCCATTGTCAAAGCGGCTCTGCCCGATGCCGACACCCGGCTGGTCGAAGAGGCTGTGCAGTTCGTGCAGCGCCTGCGCCGCGAAGACCTGGCGAAGATTCCCGGCATCGCCGAAACCCTGGACTGGGTGCGTGCGCTGTTCCAGTTGCGTCACACCAGCCTGCCTGAGGACATGTCGGCGGTGCTGGGCAGCTTGGGTTGTCTGCTCAAGACCCGCGAAGATCGCTTTCTGATGGGCGCCGACCGTTTGCGCCAACTGGTCGAAGGCCGGCGCTCGGTGGGCGTCGCTGAAAACAGCACTGAACAGGCCAAGGCTTCTACGTGACCGCCACCCCGTCCCCACCGGCCAACTCGCCTTCCGAGCGTCTCGCGGGTTTTGCTGTGCTGCTGCGCGAACACGGCCTGACGGTGGGCGTGGCCGAGCAACAGGCCATGCTGCAAGCAGCACTGTACTTCGGTCCTTTGCAAGAGCGCCCCTTGCACGCGGCCTGGCGTGCGATTGCCTGCCACAGTCACCGCGAGTGGAAGCTCTGGCCCGATGTGTACGAGCGTTTTTGGCACCCGGAAAAACTGCGTGGCGGCGTCAAGGTCAGCGGCCAGACAAGGCCGGGCCGCAACCTGCGCCAAAGCGTGCAGGCGCTGCACGATCAGATGGACGCGCTGCAGGACGCCGCCAGCCGGCCCGGCCAGAATAGCGCCGCGCCGTCTACCGCGGGCACCATGGCTTCGGTCGGCCAGGACGCACAGAACTCACAGGACGCGGGGACGCCGCGCGCCCAAGGCGGCGCCAGCCGCACCGACCCTCTGCATCAGCGCGACGGCCAGATGTGGATGCCGCAAGAGCTCGGCGCCTTGCAGCAGCTGGCGCGCCAGGTGACCGCCCAACTGCAAGCACGCGCCACCCGCCGCTGGCGCGTGGCGTCTCGTGGTCAGCGCCTTGATTTGCGCCAGACCCTGCGCCGCAGCGTCGGCTGGGGCGGCGAGATGCTGCAGCCGGCCTGGAAAGTCAAGCGCCTGGAGCCACCGCGACTGTTTATTCTGGCCGACGTGAGCCGCTCCATGGAGTCGCATGCTGCGCTGTTTTTGCGGGTGGCCCGTGCCTTTGCGCTGGAGGCCGACGCCCGGGTGTTTGTGTTCCATACCCGGTTGGCCGAAGTCACCCCCTACATGCACCGCGACACCCCGGCCATCCAGGAGAAAATCAACGCGGTGACGGCCGGTTTTGGTGGTGGCACGCGCATTGCGGCCAGTTTGCAGGACTTCGCCCGGCACCATGCTCGCGCCCAGCTCAACCGGGGCTCACGCGTGTGGGTGTTGTCGGACGGCTTTGATACTGACGGCCCCGATCTGTTGAGCACAGCCCTGCAGGAGGTGCGCGCACGCGGTGCCCGCATCACCTGGTTTCACCCCACGCGCCAGGTGCCTGCTGCTGGGGCCTTGCAGCGCGCTCGCAGCGCCATTGAGCGTTTTGTGCCGTTAGCCAGCCTGGCAGATCTGGTCGCTGCGCGCCATGTGCTGCGCTGACCTGTTTTTGAATTCAAGGAGGAAACACCATGAACCGCAACGAATGGATCACCCAGGCTGCCCGCCTGCAAAGCACGGACCAGCCTTTTGCGCTGGTCACCGTCTTGAGCGTGCAAGCGCCCACGTCCGGCAAAGCTGGCGACAAGGCGGTGGTCACGCCAGACGGTCAGATCCACGGCTGGATTGGTGGTGGCTGCGCCCAGCCGGCCGTCATCAAAACCGTGCGGCTGGCCTTGCAAGACGGCCAGCCGCGCAAGATTCGCATCTCTGCCTCCGATGAAAGCGCAGAGCGGGACCTCGGCGATGTGCTCGAGTTCGGCATGGCCTGTCATTCGGGTGGCACGCTTGAATTGTTTATCGATCCGGTCTTGCCCTCAGCCACCTTGGCGGTCGTGGGTGATTCGCCTGTGGGGCGTGCGTTGGTGAGTTTGGCGCCACGGGTCGGCCTGCGCGTCGTGGTGGTGGCGCAGGGCGCTGTGGCGGCCGATTTTCCGGATGCTGACAGGGTCCTTCCCAGCGACGATGCGGCGACCGTCTTCGCGCAACTGAACGCCACGCCGTTTGTGGTGGTGGCCACCCAGGGTCGGCGCGACTTGCCGGGCCTGAGGGCCGCGCTCGCCTTGCAGCCGCAAAGCCTGTGGTTTGTGTCGAGCGCAAGGAAGGCGGGCGTGCTGCGAAGCAGCCTGGTGGCCAGTGGCGAAGACCCCGCTGCGGTGGCCCGCATTGTGGCTCCGGCTGGCGAGTTCATTGGTGCCCAAACGCCTGAAGAAATTGCGCTGTCCGTGCTGACCTCGGTGGTGGCGGCCCGGCGCGGGCGCCAGCAGGCCAAATCGACTCAGACGCAGCCAGTGGCGGTTGGACTTGCGCCTTCAGGATGGCAACCTGCTGACGCGGTGCCTGCTGTCGGCAGTTGCTGTGGTGGCAGCCCAAAATCCGGCACGCTTGCTGAGTCTTCGGCCGACCAAGCGCTTGCCGCCACGGTTGCGTCGCCCAAATCTTCTTGCTGTGGAGGTTGACCATGGGCTGCATTCTCAAAGGCGGTGGCGGCTTGTACAGTCGCCTTGCGGTTGGCGCGGTTCTGCTGGCCGCTGGCTCAGCCTCGCGCATGGGGCACCGTCCCAAAAGTCTGTTGGAACTTGGCGGTGTGCCATTGATTCGGCGCCAGTTGATTGCGCTGTCGGGCGCTGGCGTCGATGAAGTGGTGGTGGTGCTGGGCCATTACGCTGACCGCATTGAAGAGGCTGTCAAAGAATTTCCGGTCACTTTGGTGCGTAACCCGGACCCGGATGCCGGGCAAGTGTCCTCACTGCGGCTGGGCTTGCAGGCCTTGTCGCCCAAACTCGACGCCGTGGTGGTGGCGCTTGCTGATCAGCCTTTGATCAACTCGCAGGATTTCAGCGACCTGATTGGGGAATACAAGAAACGCCCCGCAGGCGCTCAGGTGGTGCAGCCAATGGTGGATGGTTTGCCGGGCAATCCGGCTATTTTCAGCGCCGAAGTGCGCGAGCAGATTTTGACTTCTGGGGCGAATGTGGGTTGCCGCCAATGGCAGAGTGCGCACCCCGAACAGGTGCACCACTGGCGTAGCAACAACAGTCGCTACCGCACGGATGTCGATACCCCCGAGGACATCGAGGCGCTGGCGCTGCGCACCGGGCATCGGCTGAAGTGGCCCGTCGATTTGGCTTCGATGGCTTGAAGAAGCGCGTCTTCCATGCTGCCGCCCGATCCGCTTCACTCGCTTTGGGGTACGCCCTTCGGCGTGCATCGATTCCAGCAGGCCGAAGCGGTTAATCCGACGCTGGTACGGGTGTTCCAGTCGATGCGCGCCACCGACCCGACTTCGAGCAAGGTCCCGTCGGCGTTTTATGCCAGCCGTGATGATTTGCTGCAACGCATCCAACTGCCGGAATGGACCCAGTTGGTTCGATTTATTGTTGACAGCGTGCGGCAAACCGTGGTTCTGGCCAATCAGGGGGCATGGCCCGAGTCCAAGCCCGGCTTACAGATCGCCATGCGCGGCATTTGGTTTCAAATTAGCAGCCAGGGCAGCCACCATGATGTGCACACCCACGGCAACTGTTCGTGGTCGGGGGTGTATTGCCTGCAGGTGGATTCGCCAGCTGAGCGGATGGCGCACCCGGTGCGCGGAGCCACCAATGGTGTGACGCGTTTTTACGGGCCGCACTTTAATCGCCTGGGTGGCGCGGCCATGGATTTTGGCAACGCCTATTTGCAAAACTCGCACCTCGACATCGCGCCAGTGCCAGGGCAGTTGGTGGTGTTTCCCGCCTGGCTCGCGCACCAGGCTATGCCCTATCAGGGCGGTGCCGAGCGCGTGATCGTGTCCTTCAACGTCAGTGTGCATGCGGCTGCAGGCACTGATCAGCTACACCCCTATGGGCATGCCTGAGGCGCATCGCTTGCCTGTTGCGCGTCAGTCCATGCTGGCCCACGCCAGCGAGGTCGCGCAGTGGGTCGTTTTGTTGCTTGGCTGGCTCTGGCTGGGCGAACAAGGCATGCGGCTGGGCTGGTCGCTGGCCAGTGGCGTATTAGCGGTGGCCTTGTGGTGGATGACGCGCTTGGTGTTCCGTGGCCGTGATTGGCTTGCTCGCTGCCCGCCGGGGTTAGTCGGTCTTTGCGGCCTGCTCACCGCGGGGAGTGTGCACTTGCCGAGCCAGTGGCAGGGCCAAGGTGCTGCCCACATCACTTTGTTGGCCGTGGCGCTGCTATGGGGCGTGTGGAGTGCCATGGTGGAATCACGCGGTCAGCCCAGCTCTGTTGAATTTGGCCGGCTGGCATGGCATCCGCCGGTGGCCTGCGCAGGGGTGATTCTGGTCTGGCGCATGCCGGGCGGCGAGCACCTCGCGTCTGGGGGCGTGAGTGTGCTGCTGCTGCTGTGCGCTGCGGTGCTTTTTGTGCGCGATCTGCGGACGGCAACTCATGCTGACGGCCGCCATAGCCGCCCGCCCGAATTTCAGACTTTGCTGGCTCCCTCGGCCATGGGCGTCATGATGGGCAGTTTGTGGGCGGGTAACGGGTGGTGTGACGGACTGGGCTGGACCACGGATCAGGCAGCGATGGCGCATCTGCTTGTGATGGCGGGCTTGCCCACCTTGGTGGCCTGGTTTTTGTGCTGGCCTGGGTGGCGCCGGATTTCACCCCTGAGCCAGACCTGGCTGAGCTTGGTGTTGTTGGCCTTTGGTGCGCTGCTGTCTTTGGGTAACGGCGCGGTGTTGGCGATGTTGTTGCTCTCGTTGGCCTGGGCGTTGCATCGTTGCTCGCTGAGTGTGCAGATAGGTGCAGCCGAGGTGCAAGCGCCTTGGCTAGCGTGCTCGACGGCGCTTTTGCTAGGCCCCGTTTTATTGGTCTGGGTGGGTGCTACCAGCGAATTCTTAGGCCCTGCGGCGATGCAGTCGGCTCTTGCCTTGCAGGGTGTCTTGGCGGCATGGCAAGCCGGCCGGTTGTGGCGCCATAGGCGGCTGCCGACGTTGCCTCTTTCAGCGACTTGAGTCCTGGCAAGGTCGGCGGCCATGCCGACGCGGTTGGCGAAAAATTCAGGTCTGCCATGGTGATCGGCTCTTCGACGCGGCCTGCACGGTACGCCAGCTTGAGCCGCGTGTGCTGGGTCGGCGCCCGCGTTTTCATGGAAGCCGAAGCCGTCCACCCCCCCGTACCATGCCAAACAAAAATAGGAAAAAAGGGCGAGCCAGGGCTTAGGGGAGCGGGGGCATTGGATAATTCTCAGCGACGGGTTAGCGCGCGTTTGACGCAAGACCTAAACTTCCGAAACTCCAGCACCATGACACAAGACGAACTCAAAACACTGGTCGGCCAGGCCGCAGTGAACTACATCAAGCCCGGCATGCTGGTGGGCGTGGGCACTGGCTCGACCGTTAACAAGTTCATTGACGCGCTGGCCGCTGTCAAGGACAGCATCGCCGGCGCGGTGTCGAGCTCGGGGGCGTCGACCGAGCGCCTGCAGGCGCTGGGCATTCGGGTGTTTGATGCAACCGAGGTCGAGGAACTGGCGGTCTACGTCGACGGTGCCGACGAGATAGATCATGCCGGCCACATGGTCAAGGGTGGCGGCGCAGCGCTGACGCGCGAAAAAATTGTTGCCGCGCAGTCGCGCCAGTTCATCTGCATTGCCGACGAGAGCAAACTGGTGAGCACCCTGGGCAAGTTCCCGCTGCCGGTCGAAGTGATTCCCATGGCCGCGCAGCGCATCACCCGGCAATTTGCAGCCATGGGCGGCGATGCCCGTCTCCGCATGAAGGAGGGTGCACCACTGGTCACCGACAACGGACAGCATATTCTGGATGTCACCGGTCTTACGATTCAGGACCCACGTGCCTTCGAACTGCAGGTCAGCCAATGGCCCGGCGTGGTCACGGTCGGGGTATTTGCCTTCCAGAAAGCCGACGTCTGCCTGTTGGGGACAGTAGACGGCGTCAAGACGCTGGTGTTCTGAGTCAGGGCGATGTCCGTCTTCGGGCATTTGTCAGGGCGAAAGGACCGGGGCCTCAGGAGCGGTTGAAAGTCTCGGCGTCCGGGTCGCGCCATGTCTACCGCTGGTAGTTGAAATTCGATGGCTGCATCGGTTGTGGGTAGGGCTTGATTGACGTCTGATGGCACCTGCTGCAGCTTTTTTTGAGGGTAAGTACGAACCTGGATGTGCAGCGTCATTTGTATGATGACCGTAGCAATTTAAGGGGGTTTTTGTCTCCTCTTGAGCATGGTTTACCTTCATCTGACCAGGAAATTTTTGATGTCACAAGACCCCAGATCGACTCGTAACCCTGGCCGCCGGGTCGCGCTGGCTGCGGGCATATCCCTGCTGGCCGCGCCGTTCCTGGCTCAGGCACAGTCCTGGCCCTCCCGGCCGATTCGTCTGGTGGTGCCGTTTCCCCCGGGCGGTCTGATCGATATCATGGCGCGCCTGGTGGCGCCCAAGTTGGCACAGGAGCTAGGCCAGCCGGTAGTGATCGACAACAAGCCTGGCGCTGGCGGCAACCTCGGCGCGGCCGAAGTGGCGCGGGCGCAGGCTGACGGCTACACCTTGCTCATGGCCTCGCCACCCCTGACCATCAGCCCGGCTCTGTATGCAAGCATGCCCTACAAACCAGAGCAAATTGCCCCTGTGGGCCTGGTTGGCCGGGTGCCCAATGTGCTGCTGGTCAACCCCAAGAGCGGTATCAACTCGGTGGCTGAACTGATTGCCCGCGCCAAGCGCCAGCCAGGGCGCATGAACTATGCATCCAACGGCAATGGCACGTCGCTGCACTTGAGTGCTGAGTTGCTCAAAAGCAGCACGGGCACGTTCATCACCCATATTCCTTACCGTGGAGCGGCCGCTGCCGTCACAGCCTTGATAGCCGGTGAGATCGACATGATGTTCGAGAACCTGCCCTCCGTGCTGGGTCAGATTCAGGGGGGTGCGGTCAAGGCGCTGGCGGTTACCACCCGACAGCGCAGCAAGGCGCTGCCGGACCTGCCGACCTTGGCCGAGCAGGGTTTGCCGGACTTTGACGTTAGCGCCTGGTACGGCCTGGCTGCGCCGACCGGCACGCCCGCGGCGTTGGTGGCAATGGTGGAGCAAGCCTTGCAAAAACTCATGCGTGACCCTGAGATCATTCGCGCCATGGAATCACGCGGCGCCGACCTCGGCTTTCTGGGGTCTGCGGCCATGGGTAGTTTCATGGCTGCCGACGCGGCCAAGTGGAAGCGGGTCGCCGACTTCGCCAAGATTACGTTGGGTTGAGCACCGCCTTGACGCCGCTCCTTTCGGCATTGCGCGGCCTGAGGAGTCCGGTCAGGGCGTCCGGTCAAAGCTCCTGCGGGCTCGCTCAGGCCATGCCTTGATGCCTCAGCAGCGCATCAATGGACGGTTCGCGGCCGCGGAAGGCCTTGAACGACTCCATCGCCGGGCGGCTACCACCTGCCTCGAGGATGGCGCGCCGGTACTGGCGGCCGGTCTCCACGTTGAGGGTGCCCGTTGCATGCTGGCGGGCTGATTCTTCAAAGGCCGCATAGGCGTCTGCCGACAGCACCTCCGCCCATTTGTAGCTGTAGTAGCCGGCCGCGTAGCCGCCCGAGAAGATGTGGCTGAAGGTGTGGGCCGGACGGCTGTAGGCCGGGGCCTGGATGACGGCGACCTCGGCGCGCACCTCGGCCAGCAGGCTCATCACGTCGCGGCTGGCGTCGGTCTGGGTGTGCAGCAGCATGTCAAAGAGCGAGAACTCCACCTGGCGCAGGGTCTGCATGCCGCTTTGAAAGTTTTTGGCCGCCAGCATCTTGTCAAACAGCGCACGTGGAAGTGGCTCGCCAGTGTCGACGTGGGCGGTCATGTGCTTGAGCACGTCCCACTCCCAGCAGAAGTTCTCCATGAACTGGCTGGGCAGTTCCACCGCGTCCCATTCGACCCCGCTGATGCCAGAGACGTCGCGCTCGTTGACCTGCGTGAGCATGTGGTGCAGGCCGTGGCCGAACTCATGGAACAAGGTGGTCACGTCGTCGTGGGTGAGCAAGGCGGGCTTGCCGCCAACGCCGTCAGCGAAGTTGCAGACCAGGTGCGCGACCGGGGTCTGCAACTGGCCGTTGTCGGGGCGCAGCCAGCGCGCGCGCACATCGTCCATCCAGGCGCCGCCCCGCTTGCCGGTGCGGGCGGGCTGGTCCAGGTAGAACTGGCCTACGAGCTGGCCCTCGCGCTCAATTCGAAAGAACTCGACGCCGGGTTTCCAGACCGGCGTGCTGTCGCGAGAAATACTGACCTCGAACAGGGTTTCGATGATTTTGAACAGACCGGCCAATACCTTGGGTGCGGTGAAGTACTGTTTGACCTCTTGCTCGCTGAAGGCGTAGCGCTCTTCCTTGAGCTTTTCGCCAATGTAGGCGTAGTCCCAGGGCTGCGGGTCCCTGATCTGGAGTTTTTCACTGGCAAAAGCGCGCAGGTCAGCCACGTCTTTTTCGGCGTAGGGCCGGGCGCGGCGGGCCAGGTCACGCAAAAAGTCAATGACCTGCGTGGGCGACTCGGCCATCTTGGCGACCACCGACACCTCGCCAAAATTGCGGTAACCCAGCAGCTGGGCTTCTTCGAGCCGCAAGGCCAGGATCTCGCTCATGATCGCGCTGTTGTCAAAGCCGGCGTGTTCAGCCGGCGACTGGTCACTGGCCCGTGTGTTGTAGGCGCGGTAGAGCTTTTCACGCAAGGCACTGCTGTGCGCAAATTGCATCACCGGCAGATAGCTGGGCATCTTCAGGGTCAGCTTGTAGCCTTCGCGCTGCTCGGCGGCAGCTTGTGCCTGGGCCGAATCGATCACGTCCTGCGGCAAGCCCGCCAACTCGGCGGCAGTGGCGTAGTAGGCGAAGGCCTCGGTCGAGTCGAGTGCGTTCTCGCTGAATTTTTGGCTCAGCTCGGCTTGCCGCTCCTGAATCTGCGCGAAGCGTTCGCGAGCGACGCCAGCCAGTTCGGCCCCTGACAGCACGAAGTTGCGAATCGCATTTTTGTGCGCCTGGCGCTGCTCGGCGTTGAGCTGAGCGACGTCAATGGCCTTGTATTGGGCATACAGGCGCTCGTCGGCGCCCAAGCGCGTCCAGAATTCGGTCACGCGCGGCAGCGCTGCGTTGTAGGCGGCGCGCAACTCGGGTGTGTCGGCCACGCTGTTGAGGTGGCTGACGGCGCCCCACGCCCGGCTGAGATTTTCGGTGGCGACGTCCAGCACTTGTGCGATATCGTGCCAGCGCGCCGGAAAGTCGGCGGCCGTGACTTGCTCGAGCGCTTGCTCGGCCTGCGCCAGCAGCGTGTCCATTGCCGGGCCGACGTGCGCCGGCTCGATGCGGTCAAACAGGGGGAGGGCAGAGAAGTCGAGGAGCGGATTGGTCATGGTCTTTTCTAGCTGTGGACGGCCGTGGCAAATTAAAGGGCTCCGCTTGACAAGCCCTGCCCAGCAGCCAAAAGGCGGGGGTGGACGGGATCAGTCCTGAGCGCTTTTTTTGGCGCTGCGCTGTTTGGGTTTTTTGGCGCGTTTGACCGTGCCACCGGGCGTCAGGCGCTGGTTGCCGAGCACGCGCAAGGTTTTGACCTCAGGGCGTTGGCCGTAGCGGCTGCTGTTTTTAAGAACCTTGACATCGCGCGGCCCTGGCATGCGGTCTTCGCTGACCTTTTTTTCCTTGGCCGGCATCGGCCGCCAGAGCACCAACAGCTTGCCGATGTGCTGAATCGGCGCCGCATTGAGCTCGTCGGCCAGGGTTTGAAAAATCGCTTCGCGGCCGGGACGGTCGTCCGACAGCACGCGGATTTTGATCAAGCCATGCGACTTGAGGGCAGCGTCGGCTTCTTTCTTGACAGCGTCTGTCAGGCCGTCCGAGCCAATCATGACCACGGGGTTGAGATGGTGCGCATCAGCGCGGTGATCTTTGCGCTGGGCAGGGGTGAGTTGTATTTGAGCCATAACCCCAATTATCGCGGCAAGCGCTACCGGGCCCGTCCCGGGGGACAATAGGGCCCATGAAAGTCAAGACGCAGAGCAAGAAGGTGAACAAGGCCTGGTTGAATGACCATGTCAACGATACCTACGTGAAACTGGCCAAACAAGAGGGCTACCGGGCACGCGCAGCTTACAAGCTCAAGGAGATCGACGAGTCACTGGGCCTGATCAAGCCTGGCTACCATGTGGTTGACTTGGGCAGCACGCCTGGCGCCTGGAGTCAGTACGCCCGGCGCCGGCTCTCGCCGGTGGGGGCCGCGGTGGGCGAGCTCAATGGGCGCATCATTGCGCTGGACATCTTGCCCATGGATCCGGTCGAGGGTGTGGTCTTCATTCAGGGCGACTTTCGGGAGCCCGACGTCTTGTTGCAGCTCGAGCAGGCACTGCTGGCCGACAAGGGGCGTGCCAAGGTGGATGTGGTGATCTCGGACATGGCGCCGAATTTGTCGGGCATTGAAACGGCCGACGCCGCCCGCATTTCCCATTTGGTCGAACTGGCCGTCGATTTCGCGCAAAACCACATGAAGTCCGAGGGCGCTCTGGTGGTCAAGCTGTTTCATGGTAGCGGCTATTCGGACCTGGTCAAACTCTTCAAATCGGTTTTCAAAGTGGTCAAGCCCTTCAAGCCCAAGGCCTCGCGGCCGGGCTCGTCGGAGACCTTTCTGATCGGGATGGGCTTGAAGCAGGCCGCCACCGGGTCTGCGGCTGAGCCCGTTTTGGCGAAAAAACCAACGCCGGTGAGCTAAAACCGCCTCGGCTTCAGGGTGTCCTTGCAGATACTCGGGGCCCGCCGGCTTGAAACGCCTAAAATCGGCCGTATCTGTATTTCTGTTCCTACAACGGAGTCATCCTTGAACAATCAGTGGTTTTCAAAAATTGCGGTCTGGCTGGTGATCGCCATGGTGCTTTTCACCGTCTTCAAGCAGTTTGACACGCGCTCGGGGGCCGGTTCCAACTACCTTGGGTATTCCGATTTCCTCGAGGAGGTTCGTGGCCGCCGCATCAAGACGGCCACCATCGCCGAAGGCCAGGGCGGCACCGAAATTGTGGCCGTCACCGTCGACGACCGGCGCATCCGCACCACCGCTACTTACTTGGACCGCGGTCTGGTGGGTGACCTGATCGCCAACGACGTCAAGTTCGACGTCAAGCCGCGCGAAGAGGGCTCCGTGCTCATGACGCTGCTGGTGAGCTGGGGTCCGATGCTGCTCTTGATCGGCGTTTGGGTCTATTTCATGCGCCAGATGCAGGGCGGCGGCAAGGGCGGCGCCTTCAGCTTCGGCAAGAGCAAGGCCCGCATGCTCGACGAGAACAACAACCAGGTCACCTTCGCCGACGTCGCCGGCTGCGACGAGGCCAAGGAAGAAGTCAAGGAAGTCGTGGACTTCCTGAAGGACCCGCAGAAATTCCAGAAACTGGGCGGCCGCATTCCGCGTGGCCTGCTGCTGGTGGGCCCCCCGGGCACCGGCAAGACCCTGCTGGCCAAGGGTATCGCGGGTGAGGCCAAGGT
>CAIMVC010000405.1 GCA_903844825.1 uncultured Burkholderiales bacterium
GACATTGCGCGGCCCGCCGGGTAATTGGCCAATCAGCTCGCAAAAGCGCCGAAAGCTGCCGCGCTCCTCCGGTATGGTGACCGCAAACAAGGCCTCGCGCTCCTCACCCACCTCGGCGCGCTCGGCCACAAAGCGCAGCCGGTCGAAGTTCATATTGGCGCCGCACAGAATCGCCGCGTAGGTTTGGCCCTTCTTGCGCTGGCGGGCCGCATACTGCTTGACCGCCGCCACCGCCAGCGCGCCCGAGGGCTCGACAATGCTGCGCGTGTCGACAAACACGTCCTTGATGCCGGCGCACACGGCGTCGGTGTCCACCACAATGAACTCGTCGACCAGTTCGCGGCTGATGCGAAAGGTTTCTTCGCCCACCAGCTTGACGGCGGTGCCGTCCGAAAACAGCCCTACGTCGTTGAGTGTGACGCGCTTGCCGGCATCGACCGAGCGCAGCATGGCGTTTGAATCGTTCATCTGCACGCCGATGACCTTGATCTCGGGACGCACCGCCTTGATGTAGTTGGCCACACCCGAGATCAGGCCACCACCGCCAATGGCCACGAACACCGCGTCAAGCTGGCCCTGGCCGATGCCCTGGATCTGGCGCAGAATTTCCATGGCAATGGTGCCCTGGCCGGCGATCACGTCCGGGTCGTCAAAAGGGTGGACGAAGGTCAGGCCCTTTTTCTTCTCGAGCTCTGCCGCGTGCGCATAGGCGTCGGAATAGCTGTCGCCATGCAGCACGACCTCGCCGCCCAGCGCCCGCACGGCGTCCACTTTGAGTTGCGGCGTGGTCTGCGGCATGACGATCACCGCCCGCGTACCGAGCTTGCGTGCGCTCAGTGCCACGCCCTGCGCATGGTTGCCGGCCGACGCGCAGATCACGCCTTTTTTTAGTTGCGCTGGCGTGAGGTGCGCCATCTTGTTGTAGGCCCCGCGCAGCTTGAAGCTGAACACCGGTTGTTGGTCTTCACGTTTGAGCAGCACCGTGTTGCCCAGCCGCTGGCTGAGGTTCTTGGCAGGCTCCAGGGCTGACTCGACGGCCACGTCGTAAACCCGGGCGGTCAAAATCTTTTTGAGGTAGTCGGCCGGTTGCAGCGGCTTGGCGCGCGGACCCAGGGGTCTGGCCGCTGGACGTGCAGCGGCTTGGGACGGCGCAGGGGACTTAGGCCGTTTGGTCGATTTGGGCGATTTGGAAGCAGGTTTTGGCAGCATGGGGGTCTCTCAGGGCCTGTCAATCATATAGGCCAGAAAAAAGGCCCAGACCTTGCGGCCTGGGCCTGTAAATCCACCCTTTTCAGAAGGAGTGGAGGAGACAACCAGTGCAACAATACAGAAGCAAACCGAGAGGTTGACTGCATTGATACGATGATTGAATTCTAGCTCAACCGTGGTGCAACGCAACATAACCCGACCGTACTGGATCGACAATCAAAGACTTTTTGACAAACTATTCCCAACTTGAAAGACTGCAATTCATGGAATGCATAGTGAACTGGACCGGCCCCCAGGCCATCCCTGGCGAAGGCTCTGCCATGTCCTTTGTGGCGCAAACCGGCAGCGGCCATACGCTGGTCATGGATGGTGCGCCCGACGCAGCCAAGCCCGAGAACGGTGGCGCCAACCTGGCACCGCGGCCCATGGAAACCGTGCTGGCCGGCGCGGGCGGTTGCACCGCTTACGACGTGGTGCTCATTCTCAAGCGCGGCCGGCAAGATGTGCGCGGCTGCTCGGTCAAACTCAGCTCGGAGCGCGCCGACACCGACCCCAAGGTGTTCACCAAGATTCACATGCACTTTGTGGTCACCGGCAAAGGCCTGAACCCTTCAGCGGTCGAGCGCGCCATTGCCATGAGTCACGACAAGTACTGCTCGGCCACCATCATGCTGGGCAAGACGGCCGAGATCACCACCAGTTTTGAGGTGATCGACGCGGCGGCCTGACGAAGATGGCAGATCGTCAGCGACCGGCCACAAAGCGCTGATGCCCGCGCGCGCGCAGTTCGCAGGCCGGGCAGCTGCCGCAGCCGTAACCCCAGGCGTGGCGGTGGCTGCGCTCGCCGAGGTAGCAGGTGTGGGTGTGCTCGACGATCAGCTCGATGAGTGGGTCGCCGCCTAGCGTGTGCGCCAAGCGCCAGGTGTCGGCCTTGTCGATCCACATCAGCGGGGTGTCGATCAAAAAGCGTTTGTCCATGCCCAGCGAGAGCGCCAGTTGCATGGCTTTGATGGTGTCGTCGCGGCAGTCCGGGTAGCCGGAAAAGTCGGTTTCGCAGACGCCCGTGACCAGCACCTGCAGATCGCGGCGGTAGGCCAGCGCGGCGGCCAGCGTCAAAAAAAGCAGGTTGCGCCCGGGCACAAAGGTGTTGGGCAGGCCCGAGCTTTCGATCTTGAAGGCCATGTCGCGAGTAAGCGAGGTCTCGCTGACCTGGCCGAGCACGCCGAGGTCGAGCAAATGGTCTTGCCCCAGGCGCGGCGCCCACTGCGGAAACTGCAGGCGCAACTGCTCGAGCACCCGCAGCCGTGCGTCGAGCTCGACGCTGTGGCGCTGGCGGTAGTCAAAGGCGATGGTTTCCACGCGCTGGTAGCGGGTGAGCGCTTGCGCCAGGCAGGTGGTGGAGTCCTGGCCGCCAGAAAACAAGACGAGTGCGGTGGTGTGCATGAGCAAGAGTGGGTAAGGCCTGGCGCCGACACGAAAAAAAGAAAGCGCGCAAGCAGCGTTGGCCGTCGCCGGGCGCGGCCAAAATGCGGCTCTCGGGCCAGCGCGGGTGCGACGCCAGTGTCTGGATTTTAGAGCGTCGACTTTCGGCAGTACAGTCGCCGGCAACCCCCTGGAGTAACTATGAAACGATTTTTCTCGGCCCGAACGGCCAGTCTGGTGCTGACAGCCCTCGCCCTGGGCGTCGGGAGTGGGGCGGCCTCGGCCCGCCCGGAGCAGGTCGGCGAGGTTGACACGGCTTTTCAGTGGCTGGGTCCGGACCACAAGGTGGTGGTCGAAGCCTATGACGATCCCCGCGTCAAGGGGGTGACCTGCTACGTCTCACGCGCCAAGACCGGGGGCATCAAGGGCGGCCTGGGCTTGGCGGAGGACCGGTCCGAGGCGTCGATCGCCTGCCGGCAGGTGGGACCGATCTCGTTTCCCGCACCACTGCGGCAGCAGGAAGAGGTGTTTAACGAGCGCATGTCTTTGCTGTTTAAAAAGCTGCGCATCGTGCGCATGGTCGACAAGCCCCGCAACACCCTGGTCTACCTGACGTATTCGGACCGGCTGGTGGACGGCTCGCCGATGAACAGCGTGACGGCGGTGGCCGTGGACCGAAGCCAGGCGATTCCCGTGAAGTGAAGCCGGCCCTGGCCTTGAACGCGGGTCCCAGACCCCGGGCCCGGGCTTTAGCTTGGGCTCAGCGTGGGGAAGATCAGCCGCACCTGCTCGCCCTCGCGCACGGCTTGCACGGACTCGGCTTGAGCCACAGCCATCACGTCGTCCCAGCGCAGCACGCGGTAGTCGCCTGAGGCGCGGTTGTCCGTCTGCCGGCTGGACTGACGCGCGTCGATGCTCAGTTGCACGGCTTGCGGCAGGCTTTGCGCACGCACCACCAGATCTGCCGGTTCGCTGCAGTGGTCGCTCATGGCAATGAGGGCGGTCGGCAAGACGCTGCGCAGCGCGGAGCTCGACACCCTGGCTTCGACGCCCTGCAACTGGCTTTCGAGCGCAAAGCCGCGAAAGCGCAGGCTGGTGGCCAGCAGGTCCAGGCATTCGGCGACGCCAAAGCGCAGCGACACGTCGCAGTCCGCCCGGGGCGCCAGCCAGGTCATCAGGTCGACGCATTTTTGCGCCGCAGTGCGCGACAGATCGCCCAGGGACTGGCAGTTCTCGCGCAGCCCCGCCAAGTTGGGCGCCTCATTTTGAAGCCGCCGCTCCATGAGTGCCGTGAGCATGCCCAGGGGCTGAAACTCGCCCACTATGTGATGCCGCAAAGTCGGCGTCAGCCGCCGTAGCAGCGCGTAACGTGAAGCCTCTGCGTGCCGGGGGTCGTGGGCGATTCGGTCGTTGGTGAGCATGAAATCCTGGCTTTGTCCTGGGGGTGGAGAAAACGGGTTAAAGCGGGTGAAGGAAAGAGGGAAAGGGTCGGACCACCACATCCTAACTATGGCCCAGCTGGTTTGACGCAACTGTAGGACGAAGTCACATTCTGAGACAAAAAACACGGTTTTCGGGCGCCCAAGCTCTGCCGTCGTGAAGGGGTGCCGGCGATACTCTGAGCCAGCGGTGCTCAGGCACTGCGCTGCAAGAGAAACCACCTGTGCCGTCGCCGAGCCGGTCGCGGTGGGTTTCAAACGACTTGAAAGCGACAGCCAAAAGCATGATTTACCTGGTGGAAGACAGTGAGGTGCTGCGTGAGCAGCTGAGCGCCATGCTCAAGGAGTTTGTGGGTCAGGAGGTGCTGGGGTTCTCCAGCACCGAGGCGCAGGCTACCGCCTGGCTCAACAGCCATCCTGACCAGTGGCGTGTGGCTGTGCTCGATTTGTTTTTGCAGCAGGGCAGCGGTCTGGGTGTGCTCAGCAGTTGCCAGGCGCGGCGTCCTGGACAAAAAGTGGTGGTCCTGACCAATTACGCCACCCCCGATATCCGCCGCCGCGCTCTGGCGCTGGGTGCCGATGCGGTGTTTGACAAGCAAACCGAGCTGACGCAGTTTCTGAACTACTGTGCCGAGCCCGACGCCGCGCACGAGGCCGCACCCGCCTAGGCGCAGCCGCGGGGGGGGGGGCGGCCTGCTAAAGTCAGGCAATGACGCTGAGCCCACAATTCATAGACGCCGTCCAGGACAAGCCGCAGGCCTTGCGCACCGAGCTTGTGCAAGGCCTGCTGGCCGCTGAGCCTTGTGTCGCGGCCAAGTACCTGTATGACACTCTGGGCTCCCGGCTGTTTGAAGCCATCACCGAATTGCCCGAGTACTACCCAACCCGTTGCGAAGCTGGCATCTTTGCCCAGCACGCCCCGGCCATGGCCGCCTTGATGCCGCCAGCGGCCACGCTGGTCGACCTGGGCGCGGGCAACTGCCGCAAAGCCGCGCAGCTGTTTGATGTGATCCGCCCGGCGCGCTACGTGGCGGTGGATATTTCAGTGGCGTTTTTGCGCCCGGCCCTGAGCAGCTTGCAGGCCGCGTACCCCGCCATCCCGATGCTGGGCTTGGGTCTGGACTTTTCGGCCGACCTGTCCTTGCCCGCAGCGGCTGGCGACGGCGCCCGCGTGCTGTTTTATCCGGGCTCGAGCATTGGCAATTTTTCGCCGGAGCAGGCGTTGGCTTTTTTGCAGCAGGCGCATGTCGCCAGCCAGGGCGGAGGTTTGCTCATCGGCGTGGACCTGCACAAAGACACGGCCATTTTGGAGCCGGCCTACGACGACGCGCTGGGCGTGACAGCGGCTTTCAATCGCAATGTGCTGCTGCGCCTGAATTTGCTGACGGGCAGCAACTTTGCGCTGGCCGACTGGCAGCATGTGGCTTTTTTCAACAGCCAGGCCTCGCGCATTGAAATGCACCTGCAAGCCCGCGCCGCAGTGCAAGTGCGCTGGCCTGGCGGCGAGCGTCAGTTTGCGCAGGGTCAGCGCATCCACACCGAAAACTCCTACAAGTGGCAGCAGGCCGACTTTGCGGCGCTGCTGCAGCGCGCCGGCTTTTCGTCCACACGCGCCTGGACCGATACCCAGGGCTGGTTTGCCGTGTACTGGGCTCAGGCCTGATAGCCACCGCTTGCCGACCATGGCCGCAGCGCGCATCGTCATCGTCAGCCCGGCTCTGGCCGATGCCAACAATGGCAACTGGCAGACGGCCCGGCGCTGGCAGCTGCTGCTGCGCCCGCTTGACGCCCGCATCGTGCGCCAATGGCCCGACGCGCAGGCCAGCGATGCCGACCAGCTGATGCTGGCCCTGCATGCGCTGCGCTCGGCCGATTCGATCCGCGCCTGGGCCGAGCGCACCAGCCTTCGCGCTGCGGCGCCGAATCTGGTGGTGGTGCTCACAGGGACCGACCTGTACGGCGACATCGGGCAGGGCAGCGCGGCGATGCAGTCTTTGCATCGGGCGGCCCGCCTGGTGGTTTTGCAGGCGCGCGGGCTGGACGCCTTGCCCGTTGAGCTGCAAACAAAAACGCGGGTCATTCTTCAGTCCAGCACGGCCCGCAAGACCTTGACCAAGACAGCGCAGCGGGTCCGCGCCGTGATGGTCGGCCACCTGCGCGCCGTGAAAGACCCGCAAACCCTGTGGGCGGCGGCCAGGCTGCTCGCTGCTGACGACGGCCTGCGGGTCGATCACATCGGCCAGGCGCTGGAGCCGGCGCTGGGCGATCAGGCGCGGGCCACGCAAGCGGTGGCGCCGCATTTTCGCTGGCTGGGCGGGCAGCCACACGAGGCGGTGCGGCGACGCATCCAGCGCGCCCATGTGCTGGTGCACAGCAGCCGCATTGAAGGCGGTGCACACGTCATCATGGAAGCGCTGCGCAGCGGCACGTCGGTGCTGGCCTCACGCATTGATGGCAACGTCGGCATGCTGGGCGAGGACTACGCGGGTTATTTTGAGGCGGGCGATGCGGCCGCGCTGGCAGCCTTGCTGCAGCGCTTTGCCCGGGGCCTGCGCAGGGCCGCCGGCACGCCGCAGGACCCCGATGCGCAGTGGGTCGCCCTGCTGACACGGCAGTGCGCAGAGCGCGCCGCTCTGTTTGCGCCGCAGGCCGAGCGCGCCGCGCTGCTGGCCCTGGTCCGCGAACTGCTGCCCCCTTCAATCTGCGCTGGTCAGAACCAGGCAAGCGCCCCTCCCCAGAACCGTCACTAGCCTGCCATGCAATCCTCTGAACAACCGGTCCTAAGAGACATCGTGCTGGTCGGCGGCGGCCACAGCCATGTGGGCGTGCTGAAAAACTTTGGCATGAAGCCGCTGCCGGGCGTGCGCCTGACCGTGATCTGCCGTGACACGCACACGCCCTACTCGGGCATGCTGCCGGGCTACGTCGCCGGGCACTACAGCTATGACGAGGTGCACATTGATTTGCGCACCCTGGCGGAGTTTGCCGGTGCACGCTTTTTCAGTGACGAGGTCATCGGGCTGGATCGCAGCGCTGGCCGGGTGCTGTGCCGCAACCGCCCGCCCGTAGCCTACGACCGCTTGTCCATCAACATCGGC
>CAIMVC010000406.1 GCA_903844825.1 uncultured Burkholderiales bacterium
GCTGGGGCTGCGGTAGTACTTGCCGAAAAGTTTATCAGCCTCCGGCCAGCCGGAAGGCCCTGGCCAACTGCTCACCGTGAGCAAAATACCGGGCCTTGCATCGGAGCCCAGTGCCGGCGACAGCGCCACGCCAATACGGGCTTGCGCATCGCCGTGCTTGAGTGCGTTTTCAATCAGGTTGTTGATGATGATCAGAACGCATTGCAGGTCGCTGTTGACCTGCAAGTCTGGCGCAATATGAGCGTCAAAGCGTTGCGCGCCTTCTTTGCTGTCCTGCAGACACTGATGCAATTGATCCGACAAGTGCACGGTGTGCAAGTCGAGCCTGAACTCTCGCTCGACCATCCGGTCCGTCTGGATACAACGGTCAAGAATGCTTTTGATGTTATCGACCGCACGGCTGACGTAATTGGTGGTCTGACTGCCGTGACTGTGGGGCGTGACCGCCATGTCGATGACCGACAAGGGCGTCTTGAGCTCGTGCATGAGCATACTCAAAAGTTGCGACTGGTCTTGCCTTCGCTTTTGTTCGATGACAAGTTGCTCGCGCGATAGAAACAAATGGTTGGCCATCTCGAGCCGGACTCTCTCGATCTGGCGCGACCGCACGATCAACAGCGAGGTCATGAGCAGACCCGAAATCAACCCGTACAACAAAACCCCGTAAATGGAGAGCATCGAACCCTGCAGCACACCAAGACTGGGCAGGATGCTCAAGGCCAATACACCGATGATGGTGATGTAGTAACCGGCAACCGCCTGCTTGGGCAACTGGTAGGTACCGGCATCGCCCTGACCTGACGCAGGAGGTTGAATGCGCCAGGCAACGACCAATAGGCTCAGGAGAATCACCGCATTGAGGACCATGTTCAAGTTCAAAGCCGAGCGTGTATGACCCGCCAGCAAAAGACTCATGGCAAGCGCACTGCACACCACCAAGGTACGAAGCAACAGGTGGCCCCAACGCGGCAACACATATTCGCGCAAGAAACGGTATTCAAAAATCAGGGACAAAGCGGTGGTCAGCATCACCAGCCAGTTGTACAAAATGTCTTGACTGCGCGGCTCGATCACGCCCGCCAGCACGATCCGGTGGTACCCGAGGTAGCTGGCGGTGTAAATCAGCAAAACCACCTGCCGCAAGGCAAACGCGCCGTTGACCGGGTCTCGATCTTTTACCCAGGCCAGAAAGACCCAGATAAGAAAAGAAAGAATGAGCGCCAGCAACGCAGAGTACACCAGCCAGAGGGTGTGCTCTTGGCGCAGCATTTCCCGCGGCGCCAAGGCTTCAACGTGCAAAAGTTGGGTACTGTTGGTGACCAGCCTAAGCCACACATACCGGGGTGAGCTTTTTGCCGGAATTAAAAAGGTGTGGTGCAGCGACTCGAATTCGGTGGAATGCCAGGACGTCCAGTCGCCCGTGGTGCGAACACCCAGTCCCCCAGTCGGCTCGGCAGGGTCAAAAAGGGTAATCTCATCAAGATAGACCGGGCGCAAGCGCAGCACCAGCGAATCGCCGCCGCCCGCTGGCACCGCCCCAATCTTGAGCCGAATCCATTGCACATCTGCGCTATACCCCTTGCTCAGCACATGGCTGTAGGGGATGTAGGGCTCTGACCGGGCTTGCTCAAAGCTGGCTGTCCCAGAGGTATCCGTCCAGTAGGCCGACTCGGCAATGAAGTCACCCGCCCAACTGCCCACCGGCAGCAGGGCAGCCGCCAAGCCAAGCAAAAACGCCGCGATCGCCTGTGGCGCGCGCGCCGACTTGCGCCTGAAAGGCACCCACATTTGCTGGTACAACAAAAAAATGATTGACACCGTCAAGCCCCAGTGGGGAAGCCTTTGCAAAAAAACTCACAACCTTTGGGGCCGAGCGTGTCAAAGCCTTCAATCCCAAAGAGCATGCTGCTCAACGAACTCAGAGCCGAGGGCGCCAGGTCACCCTCCTTGGCAACATGAACCTCGACCGACCTTTGGGTATTCTAAAGACAGGCCAGAAAGAGAAAAAGCCCTGTAACTCATTGAATTACAA
>CAIMVC010000407.1 GCA_903844825.1 uncultured Burkholderiales bacterium
AGGACTTGTTCGAGGCCATTGAGTGGATGGCGCCCGGCTTTGAAATCGTCCAGTCGCACTTGCCCAACTGGAAGTTTCAAGCGGCCGATACCGTCGCCGACGGCGGCTTGCACGCTCGCCTGGTGGTGGGCTCGCAACGGCCTGTGCGCGAAGTCGCAGGCAGTGCCGCGCAGCTGCACGAGCTGCTGGCCCGAACCCAGCTGAGCCTGCTGAAAAACGGCGCGCTGATCGAACAGGGCTGCGGTGCCAACGTGCTCGACAGCCCTCTGATGGCACTGCAACATTTTCTGACCGAGCTCAGGCAATGCCCGGGCGCTCCGGACTTGCAGGCCGGTGACGTGATCACCACCGGCACCTGGACCGATGCCTGGCCAGCCCATCCCGACGAGCAATGGGCCATGCAATTTGACGACCCCACTCCAACCTTATCCGGGACGTCATCCAGCCCCCTGCCCCGGCTGACGCTGGACCTCGTCTGAAGCCCAGCGAGCAGCCATTAGCCGTCAGCTCTTGGTCAGGCGGGTTTGCGTGGCTTCGCCGGTCAGATAGCCCACGGCGGCGCCAAACTTGCTCTTGTAGTTGGCCTTGATCAAGGGGTCCAAGGTGTCTTTAACGAGCGAATGGATGCCACCCCAGTCGCCCGCGTGCTGGAAGTTGCTCATGATGTAGGTCCAGCCATTGAGCTCGTCGACTGCGTGCAAGCCGGTTGACTCGCCGCCAGCGGGGATGGACATGACGCGCGACAAGGTCTTGGTGTCCACGTTGTACGCCCACAAAAAGTTGTTGACGTGTTGGCCGCTGTCTTCGCCAATGAAAAGCGTGCGCATTTTTTCCGAGAACTTCAGGTTATCAGGGTTGGCAATTTTGTCCGGGTTGCCGGTGTTGCCCAATGCGTCGGCCGCGATATCCTGGCCGGTGACCAGTGCCTTGATGTCCTTGGGCATCCAGACGCTGTTGATCGCAGCGCTTGCCGTGTCGCTCAGACCACCGCCGAGGTTCAGTGCCATCACCGCACCGGAGTTCAGGGCGGCGGCAATCGCCACACCGTTGCCCGGCGTGTTGTAGGTGTTGCCCGTGACCATGGACGTCACGCAGTTTTGCAGAGCTGAATACGCGACCTTGTCCTTGATATTGACCGTGGTGCCTTCCATTTTTGAAAAGCCCATCGACGCGCCGACCAGCGCGCCGTAGCGATGCGTTTCCAGGAAGGCGGCCGCCTTTTCCATGCCGGGCACGAGCTTGATCCACTCGACTTTGCCGTTGGCGCTGACCTTGGTGTAAGCCGGGTCGCTCGGGTCGCTGGTCTTGACATCCATGATGTCGGTCGGCTTCAGGGTGTTGGCGAGGCGGTGGATTTCGGCGCTGGTGGCGCGGCCCAGTTTGATCCAGGTCAGCGGAGCTGGCGAAGCCGCCGTATCCAGCGAAAAACCGGCGCCCACCTTGGCCACGTACAAGGTACCCGCCGACAGGTCTTTTTCAGCGTCGGCCACAAACACAAAGTAGCCACTGTTGGTGGCGTCGTCGCCCATCAGCACCGTACGGTTGTCGGGCATGACCTGCACAAGTTCGTGAGAAATACGGCCCAGGCAATAATGCTTCTTGATGGAAGCCGTGCCGTCGGCATTGACCGTGACCTCGGGCAGGTGGCCGTAGTGATAGGGGTTGGCTGCGGTTTCGCTGCCGTATAGGTTCTTGCTGAAGGCCTTGAACTGCGCCTCGCCGGCCGCGGTAAAGGCGTTGGGCTCGTACTCTTCACTCGACAGATGCGTGCCCCACGGCGACAGACTGGCCCCGCAGGTGATCCACAGGCCGTGCACGCCCGAGGTGTCGACGTTGTGGTACTTGACCAAGGTCAGCTTGCCGGTTGTCGGGCTCTGGTCCAGGGTCAGCACCGCAATGGGCGACGGCAGCCTGCCGTACATGCCCGTGGTACCGTCCTGCGCCCAGGTGGTGTATTCAAACTGCACCACCGCAAACACCGTGTTGCCTTTGACACCATCGACCTTGGCGCCCGGCACCGTCAACAAGGACGTGCCATCTGGCGAGTCCGAAAAATATTGGCGCTCTTTGCCGGCCACCGTGGCGTCGATGATGGGCTGGCCGTAGATGTCGTAATAGCCCCCTGCCAGCGTCGTGCCGCCCGAACCATTGGAGACCAGATCGCCGGTCACAAAGAACGGCTGGTACGCCAATTTGAAGTCCTGCTTGCTGTTATCCGCAAAATTCACCGTCATGGTCGAGCCCACCTTGGTCGTGGCCATGTCGGCAGCCACCGCCAGCGTGGGCGCGGCCATCGAACTGAAGGTAACTGACGTCATCACGGCATCGGTCGTGCTGTCGCCACCGCCACATCCGGCCAGCGGCAAACACACGCCGCCCACCAATGAAGTGCCCAGGGCGCCCACGCCGCCGCGAAGCAAACTGCGGCGACTCACGCCGGTTGCAGCCACGGCTGAACTGGCAAGCTCATTGCCAGCGATGATTTTTTCATTTTTGAATCTGGAAATCTTGATCAAGGGAAGTCCTCAAGTGCTTGTTGTTGAACAGCTTGGAACGATAGGCGGGCCCAGTGACAAAGGCGTGAAGAGTCGATGAAGGTTTCATGACACCTGATGAACGCAGACACACAGCGACTGAGCTGGACTGCATAGCGGTCGATGTCCGCCTTCTGCCAATCACCCGTTGCTCGCTTGATCTCCATCGTGGTGAGCATCTTCGGCCCCCGCGCCCAAAGCGAAAGCAAAATCCAGCCCTGATCATTTCCGACGTGTTTATTTCAGAAAATGTAGATTTTCTTTTGACTATGTCAAAAATAATCGTGCTGCTGGGAACTTTCAGCGACCGCAGCAAACGCTGCCGCTGCCTCAAACCAGCGTGATGCTGATGGTCACCGTCATGGATTCGTCGCCGCCGCCCTGGCGCACGCCTTTGATGGGGGCGCAGGCGGTGTAGTCGGTGCCGACGGCCAGGCGGATGTGGCGCTCGTCGATCAGGCAGCTGTGGGTCACGTCGATGCTGACCCAGCGACGCTGCTCCATGTCCAGACACACGTCAGCCCAGGCGTGGCTGGCCAGGTCTGGGGCGTTGGCGGCGTAGAAGTAGCCGCTGACGTAGCGGGCCGGTAGGCCCAGACTGCGGCAGATGGCCACCATCACATGGGCCTGGTCCTGGCAGACTCCAGCGCCGGCTTCAAAGGCTTGCAAGGCGGTGGTCGTGACCTGGGTGCTGCCGCTGGTGTAGGCCACGGCCGCGGCCACCGCGCGACTGAGCGCCAGCAGACTGGTTAGATCCACCTGGCCGGGCGCTGGCTGCAGCAGAAAGCGCCGGCCAAACTCGGCCAGGCTGGCGTGGGGCGCCGCCAGCTCGGTGCCTCGCAGGTAGAACGCCGGGTGCGGCAGGCCAGGTGAGTCGACAAATTCGGATACGCCCCAGGTTTGCACCTGACCGGCAGCGTTGACCAGGCTCCAACGCACGTCCTGCGCCTGCGTGGCAACCAGGGTGTAGGACTGCAGCACGTTGCCAAAGCCGTCGGTCTGGGCAAACAGCTTTTCAGGCGCGCCCAGGCTCCAGAAGTCAACGCTTTGCGACGCTCCAGACTGCGGCGTCAGGCAAATGGTTTGCAGGGCGTAGCGTAGCGGCTCGGTGTACCGGTAGTCGGTGGTGTGCCTGACGTGAAGCTTCATGGCGGCCACCTTAACAGCAAGTTGCAGGGCGTCTGTAGGCGAACATGCACAGCACGTCCGGTGCCGCCCTGTGCGTGTGTGAGCGGGCGCGCTGTCAGGGGGTTCAGTGGGTGGCCGGAACCAGAAACTCGCGGCTGATATGCGCGCCAATTTCGTTGACCCGGTCGAGAAACTGGGTCAAGAAAGCGTGCAGACCGGTGGCCAGAATCTCGTCGATGCGAGCGTACTGCAGGTCGGCGCGCAACTTGCCGGCGCGGCGCTGGGTTTCACTGGCCGGGTCGCTGGTGACCATGGCCAGGTTGCTCATGACCTCGTTGAGGCAGCCCAGCAGGGAGCGCGGCATGTCCGAGCGCAAGATCAGCAGTTCAGCCACGCGTTCGGGCTTGATCACGTCGCGGTAGACCTTGCGGTAGACCTCAAAGCCGGAGACGCTGCGCAAAATGGCGCTCCAGTGGTAGAAGTCGTACTCTTGGTCTTTTTCGCTGGCCAGCCCCAAAAAGTCGCTTTGCACGGCGTGAAACTTCACATCAACCAACCGCGCCGTGTTGTCGGCCCGCTCTAAAAAGGTGCCCATGCGCAGAAAGTGAAAAGCTTCGTCTTGCAGCATGGTGCCCAGGGTCACGCCGCGGGAGAGGTGCGAGCGGAACTTGACCCATTCAAAAAATTGCCCGGGGTCGCGCTCGAAGTCACCACTCTTGAGCATTCGGATGACTTCCAGAAAGGTCTGGTTTTGCGTCTCCCAGACCTCGGTGGTCAGCGAGCCACGCACGGCACGGGCGTTCTCGCGGGCGTTTTGCAGACAAGAAATGATGCTTGAGGGGTTTTTCTCGTCGCGCACCATGAAGTCCATGACATCACGCGGGAGGATGCTATCGCCATGCTTGGCGGCAAAAGCCGGCTTGAGTTCGCTGATGCTCAGCAGGCCCTGCCAGCCCGCCTGGGCAACGGCGGCGGACTGCGGCAGCAAAGAGGTCTGGTAGTTGACGTCCAGCATGCGGGCGGTGTTTTCGGCGCGCTCGGTGTAACGGGACATCCAGAAGAGGTGGTCGGCGGTGCGGGACAGCATTATTGGGCTCCTGCCAGGGCTTTGAGCAGATCAGAGCTCTGCGATTGCGATTGACTCTGCGAGGCGCCAGACGCCGGCGGGATGTCGGACTCCAGAATCCAGGTGTCCTTGGTGCCGCCGCCTTGCGACGAATTGACCACCAGCGAGCCATCCTTGAGTGCCACACGCGTCAGGCCACCCGGCACCATCTGTACCTGTTTGCCGCTGAGCACGAAGGGGCGCAGGTCGATGTGGCGAGGGGCCACACCGCTGTCGACATAGGTCGGGCAAGTCGACAGGCTCAGCGTCGGCTGGGCAATGTAGCCGGCGGGGTTGGCGATCAGCGCACGGCGAAAGTCCTCAATCTCGGCCTGGGTCGATGCCGGCCCGACCAACATGCCGTAGCCACCCGCGCCATGGACTTCCTTGACCACCAGGTCCTTGAGGTTGGCCAGCGTGTATTTGAGGTCGTCCGCGTTGCGGCACATGTAGGTCGGCACGTTTTTGAGAATGGGTTTTTCACCCAGATAGAACTCGATCATCTGGGGCACGTAGGGGTAGATCGACTTGTCATCGGCAACGCCGGTGCCAATGGCGTTGCACAGCGACACATTGCCGGCGCGGTACACGTTCAACAGGCCGGCGCAACCCAGGGTGGACTGCGGCCTGAAGGCCAAGGGGTCGAGAAAGTCGTCGTCAACCCGGCGGTAGATCACGTCCACCCGCTTGGGGCCGCGCGTGGTGCGCATGTAGACAAAGTTGTCCTTGACGAAAAGATCCTGCCCCTCGACGAGTTCCACGCCCATTTGCTGGGCCAGGAAGGCGTGTTCAAAGTAGGCCGAGTTGTACATCCCGGGGGTGA
>CAIMVC010000408.1 GCA_903844825.1 uncultured Burkholderiales bacterium
GATCTCCGGCGCCCGCCGGGCAGCCGCCATCTACTGCGTCAGCCGCTGGTGCACCCAGTGCGCAGTCGCCAGCAGAGCCTGGTCCTGGCCATACGCACCGACCAGCTGCAGGCCGACCGGCAGGCCGCGGCGGCCCCTGAAAAAAGGCAGGTGAATGCACGGCAGGCCCAGCAAGGTCCAGCTCCGGCAAAACAGCGGGTCACCGGTGCCGCTCAGACCCTCAGGCGCCTCGCCCATGGCGCTGGGCGCCAGCAACGCGTCGTGTTCATCAAACAGCCGGGCCGCCAGCTGCCGCTGCGTGACCAGCGCCTGCAGGTGCCGGCTGTGCGTCTGGCCGCTGATGCGCAGGCCTTCCTCCAGCAGCGCCAGTAGCTGGGGGCTCAGCTGTGCGGCGTGATGACGATGTTCATGGCGAAGGGAGCGGGCGGTTTCAAAAGCCTGAATCGACTTTTGCACCTCGACCAGCCCGGAGAGTTCTGCGGGCAACAACCGATCACTGGCGCAGTCCCCGAGTGCGCGCTCGGCCTGCGCCCAGGCCGCTTGCGTGTCTGGGTCGGTCCAGGACCACTCGGGCGTGCGGCACAAGCCGATGCGGCCGCGGCGCGGCGCCGCTGCACTGGCCGCTTCAAAGTTGCGGGCATCGGCCAGCGTCGCGTCACTCGTGAGAACGGCCGCAAGCAAAGCCACATCACGAACGCTGCGCGCAAACCCGCCCACGGTGTCAAGCGTCTCCGACAGGCTCTTGATACCCGCCCGGCTGACCAGGTTGTGACTGGGCTTATAGCCCACCACCCCGCAAAACGCCGCCGGGCGGATCAACGAGCCGGCAGTTTGCGTGCCCAGTGCCAGCGGCAGCATGCAACTGGCCACGGCAGCGGCCGAACCACTCGACGAGCCCCCCGGCGTGTGCGCCGGATCATGCGGATTGCGGGTGGCGCCCGGCGTCATGTTCGCCAGTTCGCTGGTGACGGTTTTACCCAACAAAACCGCACCTGCGTCCCGGCATAAAGCCAGCGCAGCCGCGTCCGCCAGCGGCTGATGGCCCGCGTACAAGGCCGACCCGTAGCCGGTGGGCAGATCGGCCGAATCAAACAGATCCTTGACCCCCAGCGGCAAACCATGCAGTGGCCCCCGCACCGGCCCGGCATCGAGCGCCCGAGCGGTCCTCAGTGCCGCGTCAGGGTTGATCTGCACAAAGGCCTGCACCTGACTTTCACGCTCGGCGACTCTGTCGAGGCAGGCACGCACCAGATCAAGGGCACGAATCTCGCGGCTTTGCAGCCCCAGCGCCAGATCCCACGCCTGCATGTCGTGGAGCGCTTGATGTTTGGAGGTCATGCGCCAAGTATCGAGCTTTTGGCTCGTTCCGGCCTGGGGCGCAACGGGTCGTCCAGGCGATAACGTAAAGCTTAAAGAGTCCGGCTCCTTTGTTTCGCCCAACATCGGCAGCAGCATTCCAGTGATCGGAACAGACACCGTCATTGGCGGCGAGACCGGACTTTCGCTGGAGAATGAGACCAACGCCGTGAGGCGCCGGGGCGGGGTCGAGGGCCTGTGGTCCCACCCCCCATCGGGCCCCATCGGGGCTGCGAGCACGACAACGACCACGGCAGTCCCGTCGTGGCAGCCCGAAATCATTGGAGTTGACAAAGGCCGGAGAGGCCCACTTGCCGGGCATTCAGCGGGCATTCAGTGGGCATTCAAGCCGATGAGCGCTTTCATATCCTCGTTGCTGACTTTCTTGCCGACGAAGTTTTTCCAGGTGGCCTGGGTCGCGCCGAGATTTGTACTTCCGGCTCTACCACCAGGGAGTAGATTGCCGGGGTCGCGCTGCTTACCCGTTTAGCCGCCCTCATGCTCAAGGAGTTTGGCGGGCTGGCGTCGAAGTTTGCTTTTACTCAGAAGCTCATTTTTGCTGGAGAGCTCGCTGAACTGCCTCAGTAAAAATAATAATTCGCGTCCAGGTAGTTCCGAGGCTACCCAACATCAAGAGCAGCGGATCAAATTTGGCGAAGGTTCGCAACGCGATGGCCATCAGCCAAGATTTGGTGGACCTCTACGGCTCTGACGGAGCCTACAACTGAGTCAAACGCTTCGCGAACACTAAGGCCCCAAAATGCTTGGGATTTTTCACTTTTGGGGCTGGCTGCTGCATGGTACGAATCAATGTACGGGTGCCTACACGGAAGCAGACAAGAAAAAAGGCCAACCCGTGAAGGTTGGCCTTGATTCGGTTGGAACCCGCATGTTTGCTGGGTTCCCAGAGATGGTGCAGGGGCCGGAATCGAACCGGCACGCCTTTCGGCGGGGGATTTTGAGTCCCCTGAGGTATTCATTTCTATGTTTTGAGTAATTTA
>CAIMVC010000409.1 GCA_903844825.1 uncultured Burkholderiales bacterium
ACCAATGTCTGGTCGCCCACGGCCAGCGCTTGCTTCATGCCCAGCGAGCCGTAACCGGCAAAACGTGGCGAGCTGGAATAGCCGCGGTTGCCGCCACGAAACCGTGCGTGGCCGACCACCGCCTGCGCGTCGGCGACGGTGTCCACATGCGGCACCAGCAAACCGGCAGCGCCCATGTCGAGCACCGACAAAATGGTCGCCGGCTGGCCATCAGGAATACGCACCAGCAGCGGCAAACCGGCAGCGCGGCCGGCCAGCATCATGAGGTCCAGCATGGCCCGGTCCAGCGGTGCGTGCTCGGCGTCGATCACGGCAAAGTCCAGCCCGGTGGTGCCCAGCACCTCGACCACATGGGGCGAGCTGGTCTTGATGAACGTACCCACCTGGTAGCGGCTGGGATGCTTTTGAAGCGTGCGGGTCTGCGCCATATCAGTCTTTCAAATGCTGGCTGCGGTCAGGCGGTGTTTGCAGCACCGGCCGCTCAAAAATCTCGCCGAGTGCCGCATAAAAAGGACCACCCAAGCGGGCAATTGGCTGCATCTTCACGCTGTCCACGTTCTTGCCGTCAAAAATGTGGTCGGACAGGTGAAAGGCCAGCACCTCGCCGATGTACAAGGTGTTGAGCTCGCCCAAACGCACCACCTCACGCAGGCGGCACTCCATCTGGGCCGGCGCCACCGCCACGCGCGGCGGCTTGACGAATCGGCTGGGCAGCAGCGCGATGCCCAGGGCTTCGGTTTCACTTTGCTCCGGAGGAAACTCGGCCGAGGTCTGGTGCATCAGGTCCATGTGCGGCAAGGTGGCGACATTGACCACGAATTCGCGGCCCTGCTCGATGTTGCGCGCCGTGTCCTTCAGGGCACCGCCACGCGAGCCGATGTTGACCGCCAGCATGGGCGGGCTGTGCGCCACGTAGTTGTAAGAGCTAAAGGGCGCCGCATTGACCACCCCCTGTGGGCTGAGCGTGGTGATCCAGGCGATCGGCCGGGGCACCACAATGCCGCAGAGCAAGCGGTAGGCCGTCGAGTTGTCGATCTCGGCCGCGCACAAGGTGGTGAAGTCGTGCGGCATCGATCAGGCGCCGGCCTGGCCTGCTGACGCTGCTGACTTGCTGCCGCTTTTGATGAACACGCGCTTGCCGGTGTCGTGAAAGACCGCGCGCTTTTCGTCGGGCGAAAGCAGCACGGCCGAGTCAAGAAAGCGCTGCACCATCTCTTTGTAAGTGCCCGAGGAGGTGCCGATGTCCGAGCCCCACATGAGGTGGTCGGCGCCAAACATGTCGACAGCGCGGCGCAGCACCTGGTCGGCGGGAATGCCGGCTTCGCGGCAGATGTCCAGATTGATCGAGGTGAATTTGAAATAGATGTTGTGCTCGCCCGCCAGGGTCTGATAGCGCTCGTCGAGGCCGAAGTGTTCGCCCTCTTCCATCTCGGGCTCGAGCAGGTGGTCCAGCACGATGCGGATGTCGGGGTACTTGCGGGTCAGCTCGATGATGGCCGGAATGGACGGGCCACCGCCACCGTGCGAGAGCACCTCGAGATCCATCACCAGACCGAACTCTTGCGCCACCGCCCAGGTCTTGAGAGCCTTGGGGGAGTTGAGCCAGGGCATGCTGCCGTCGGCCAGGCGACCACCGAAAAGGCGTACCCCCGCCAGGCCATGGTCGCGCACATATTGGCGCACCAGCGCTGGCGTGCTGTCGTCTTCGGCGTCCAGAATCACCACGGCGCTAAAGAGGTCGGCGTACTGGTCCGACGAGTCCAGGATGTAGCTGTTGTCGTAGCGGTAGATCATGCGTTTTTGCACGGCCACGATGCCGTCAACGTTTTCTTCCTGCATCCAGCGCAGCAGACGCGAGGCGTCGGGCACCTCATTGACCGGCGTCGGCCCGTGGTGGCCGCCCGGCTTGCCGATCACGCCCGGCGCCCGGTAAGGTGCATCGGCGGCGCGCTGCATGGGGTTGCGGGGGTAGCGCTGCTGGTCGTCGGCGACCAGGTGGGCATGGGAGTCAAAAAGAAGGGGGCGGGTGCTGGCGGTCATGGCAGTCGTGTCGGTGGTGTCAGGTCGGTGGTCGTATCGGTCGTGTTGTCAGGGGCGTTGTTGGCATTGTCGGTTGGCAAGTCTTACTTGAGCAGTTGAGCAGTTGCTCGGTAGATCAATTGCGCAATTGCGCAATTGCGTGCTCGCAGACTTGCTGGCTTATTCGAGGGAAATCCTGGCGGCGTCGACCACTTTTTTCCACTTGGCGGCTTCGGCCGTCATCAGCGTTCCCAGCAAGTCGGGGCCGCCGTTGGCCTCGACCATGCCGAACTGCGCGAGCTTGGCGCGGCCTTCGGCCGAGTTGGTGTAGCTGTTGATCGCCTGGTTGAGTTTGCTCACCACCGGCCGCGGCAGGCCGGCGGGGCCAATGATGGCAAACCAGACCGTAGCCTCCAGCTCAATGCCTTGCTCGAGCGCCGTCGGCACATTGGGCAGGCCCGGAAAACGCTTATTGGAGGTGACCGCCAGACCGGTGAGTTTGCCGCCCTGAATGTTGGGAATGAAGGCGCTCACGGGCGCCGAAATGGCCTGGATCTGGCCGCCGAGCAGGTCGGTCATGGCTGGCGTGTCGCCCTTGTAGGGCACCGACTGGGGCGCGCTACCGGTCGTCGTCTTGAAGTATTCAAGCGCCAGATGACCAATGGTGCCGTTGCCCGGGTGACCCACCGAGTACTGCGCCGGGTTGGCTTTGGCCAGCGCCACAAAGTCCTTGAGGCTGCCGGCCTTGACGGCGGGACTCGAGACTATGACCAGGGGAATTTCGCCCACCAGGGCAATCGGCGTCAGGTCCTTCTGGGCATCAAAGGGCATGGTTTTGTAGAGCGACTTGTTGTTGGCCAGCGGCCCCGACGTGGACAGGCCAATGGTGTGACCGTCGGGGGCGGACTTGGCCACCAGGTCGGTGCCAATATTGCCGCCCGCACCGGCCCGGTTGTCGACCACGAACTGCTGGCCGAAGGTATTGCTCAGGTGCAGGGCCAGTTGCCTGGCCACGATGTCGGTGCTGCCGCCGGCCGGAAACGGCACGACGATCTTGACGGGCTTGCTAGGCCAGTCGGCCTGGGCCTGCGCACTCAGGGGTGCGATGCCGAACAAGGCGGCCGCCGACAGGGCGATGGTGAGGCTGCGGCGAAACAGGGGGCGTGGGGTCATGAAATTCTCCTTGATGAGGGGGTGGTCGTCGTGCCAATCAGTCGTTGGCGCCGGATGTCTTCGAGGATGCCGGGCAGGCGCGCGGCGGCGCGTTGTTGCAGGCTGTCATACACGCTGTTGCCGTGCGCGTCGATGGCCACCGTGGCCGGCCCCAGGTCGCGCACGCGCAGAGTCACCAGGCGAAATTGCGAGATGTATTCGTTCCAGTGGCTGGCCACCAGGGCCTCGATGGACTCGGACAGCAAGGTGCAGCCACCACCTAGAAACGACAGGTAGGCGCAACCGGCATCCTTCATGGCGGCCACGCTGGCCATGTCAAGCCCGCCCTTGCCGCCCACCAGCCGCAGGCCCAGCGAGCGAATCAGCGTGGGCATGTAGGGGTTGTAGCGGGTGCTGGTGCTGGGGTTCATGTACAGCGCCTGCGAATCGGCCGGGTTGGCGGCGTCGCGAATGTAGGCGCTCAGGTGAAAGAAGGCACCGCCTTGCAGGTCCAGCGGCAAGGCCTGACCCGCCTGCAGTTCGCGCATCATGCGCTGGTGGGTGGGCAGGCCGATGGTGATGGTGATCTCGCCACTGAGCAGCACCATGTCGCCCACCGCCAGTTCGCGCACGGCGGCAGCGTCCAAGGGCAGTTGCAAATGATGCGTGCGCCCGCTCATTCAAACCACTCCACCGCGCCGTCGTTATAAATACGCGCGCCCATGCGGCGGTTGATCCAGCAGTTCAGCGCCACCGCCACCGGCATGAAGCCGTGGCTGGCCGCGTAGTCGATGTGCACCGCCATGGCGGTGGTGTCGCCGCCCGTGCCCATGGGGCCAAAGCCCATGGCGTTGATGGCCGACAGCAGGCGCTGCTCCATGGCCGCCAAAATGGGCTCGGGATTGATCTGGCCAAAAGGCCGCAAGATCTGCTGCTTGGCCATGCGCGCCGCATAGTCGAAGGTGCCGCCAATGCCTACCCCCACCACGATAGGCGGGCACGGTTGCGAGCCGGCTTTCATGACGACGTCGAGCACATAGGTCTCGATGGTCTCCAGCGAGGGGTAGACAAAGGTCTCCAGCGCCTCCCAGCGGCCACTGCCCATGGCCTTGGGCGCGCAAATAATCTCGAGGTAGTCGGCGCCATCCATGACGTCGAAGGTCACGATCGGCATGTCCTTGCCGGCGTGGCTGCGCTCGTGGGTCAGGGGGTTGGTGACCATGCGCAAAATCGGCGGCTGAATGTCGGCGGCGAGTTGCGCAAAGCCCTCGACGATGGCCTGGCGCAGCGCACCTTCAAAGCGCACTTGCGTGCCGATCTTGACTGAGTAAACCGGAATACCTACATCGGTACAGACCAGGTGATCTTTTTGCTCGGCAGCATCAGCGCTCTTGAGCATGATGGTCAGGGTCTTTTTGCCGGTGTCGGACGTCTCCATGCCTTGCGCCCGGCGCAGCACCGCTTTGGTGTCTTCGGGTATCTTCTTGAGCGATCGCTCGTACAAGGAGGCCGTGACGGTCTTGATCAATTCCTGGCTAATCATCAGACCTGTGAGGATGCTATGGACATGGCCGGGACACAAGCGGGGTTTTCCTTCTTTTCGCGGTGCGAAAAATCAGGCGCTGATTGATGAGGCGTGCTGGGTAAGCGGCCTCGCCTGACGATACCGGGCATGGATTGCCGCGCGGCTTTGCCGCTTGCTACGACGGAGCGGATCCGCCTGCGCACGGGTGGACTTTTCGCGCGCGGACAACAAAGGCCTGTTGCGAGGTGCCGCTGAAGAGGAAAACGCATCCACGGGGGTGGCACGCGCGGGCAACAGGGGCCTGTTGCGAGGCCCAAAGAGCCGTGGCAACCCATGCATGCGGGCCGCTGGACGCACCCCCCTCCGCCACCCCGTCGTTGCGAGCGGCAACGCAGGCCTGCGCGGGCCACGCCCGTCGAGCCGACTCATAATGCGGGCTCGGCAAACCCCTGCGCCCTCGGGCAGACTCCTTTTTTCCTCATGCACACACCGTCACCCGAAGCTGGCGTCCAGACCTTCAACCCTCGGCCCTCGCCCCCTGCCCTGCGCCTGCCGGCCGGCGCCTGCGACGCCCATGTCCACGTCTTCGGTCCGGCCAGCCGCTTTGCGTTTGCCCAAAGCCGCAACTTCACCCCGGCCGACGCACCCAAAGAGACCTTGTTTGCGCTGCACCGCCAGTTGGGCATCGCGCGCTGCGTGATCGTGCAGTCGGCCATTCACGGGCTGGACAACAGCGCCGTGGAAGACGCGATCGAGGCCGGCGAAGGCCGTTACCTGGGTGTGGCGCTGGTGCCGGCGAACGTGGCCGATGCCGAACTCCAGCGCCTGGCGGGCAAGGGCTTTCGCGGCGTGCGTTTTAACTTTATGAAGCACCTGGCGGGCGGCGCCAGCATCGACGAGGTGGTGACGCTGACGCAGCGGCTCAAGCCGCTGGGCCTGCACCTGCAGGTTCATTTTGAAAGCAGCCTGATCCACAGCCTGGCGCCGGCCCTGCTGCGCAGCGCGGTGCCGGTGATGGTCGACCACATGGGCCGGGTCGACGCCACACAGGGCCTGGCGGGGGCCGATTTTCAGGCCCTGTGCGATCTGCTCACCCAGCCGCAGATGCACGTCAAGGTCAGCGGCATTGACCGCATTGATGCCCATGCTTTTGAGCCCTCGGCCGGCCAGGGCGCTGCCTACGCCCAGGGCATTGCGCTGGCGCGGCATCTGGTCGAGCGTTTTCCCGATCGCTGCGTCTGGGGCAGCGACTGGCCGCACCCGAATCACACCCACATCCCCGACGACGGCGTGCTGGTCGACGCCATCGCACAACTCGCGCCCGAGCCGGCGCAGCGCCAGCAGCTGCTGGTCGACAACCCCGCCAATTTCTACCGTTTTTCCAACTGAGCGCTTGCCCGCGAACCACATGCCATCAGAGCCACACATGAAGCACCCAGGCGCAGGCCAGGCAGCAGGCCGACTGGCCGGCAAAGTGGTGTTGGTCACCGGGGCCGGCTCGGTCGGTCCGGGTTGGGGCAACGGGCGCGCCATCGCGGTGCGCTTTGCGGCAGAGGACGCCCGGATCGTGGGCCTGGACCGCGACTTGCAGCGCATGCAGGAAACCCGCAGCCTGATCGAGCAGGCCGGCGGCGAATTCACGGCGCTGGCCTGCGACGTGACCAGCAGCGCTGCCGTTCAAGACGCCGTGGCACAGGGCCTGTCGCGTTATGGGCGCCTTGACGTGCTGGTCAACAACGTGGGGGGCTCGGCCAAGGGCGGCCCGATAGAGATGAGCGAGGAGATTTGGGACGCGCAAATCGACCAGAACCTCAAGAGCGTGTTTCTAACTTGCAAGCACGTGCTGCCCCAGATGCTGGCGCAAGGCGCGGGCAACATCATCAACATCTCGTCCACGTCGGGGCTGCGCTGGACCGGCGCCGCGCAAATTGCCTATGCCGCCACCAAGGCCGCCGTGATCCAGTTTTCCCGCGTACTGGCCGTGCAATACGCCAAGCAAGGCATTCGCGCCAACACCGTGGTGCCAGGCCAGTTGCACACCCCGATGGTCGAATTTCGCCTGGCCGGCCAGCGCGCAGGCGGTGACGTGCAAGCCTTGCTCGAGCAAAGACAGTCGCGCATCCCGCTGCCCTTCATGGGCGATGGCCGCGACACCGCCAACGCCGCACTTTTTCTGGCCAGCGACGAGTCGCGCTTTGTGACGGGCACCGAAATCGTCGTCGACGGCGGCATGTCGGTGCGCTGCGACTAGCCAGCCCCTTCAAGCTATTTTCAACAACTCCAAGGACAAGCCCATGAGACCCATTTCAAATGCACGCCGCACCCTGGGCCTGACGCTGGCCTGCCTGGCCCTGGCCGGCAGCGCCCTGGCGCAGACCCCAGCGCGGGTGACCCGCATCATCGTCGCCTTTCCGCCCGGTGGGCCGGTCGACTTTGTGGCACGCACCGTCGGCGAGGGCTTGAGCAAGGAGCTTGGGCATCAGGTGGTGATTGAAAACAAGGCCGGCGGCAACGGCGCGATTGCGGCCGAGTTCCTGGCCCGCTCGCCCGCTGACGGCAGCACGTTGTGGCTGACCAGCGTGGGCGCCGTAGCCATCAACCCCGCCTTGTACGACAAGCTCGCCTACGACCCGGTGCGTGACCTGGTGCCGGTGTCGCTGGTGGTCAACAACGTCGAGGTGCTGGTGGTGGGTGCCAAGGCGCCTTACAACACCGGCGCTGAATTTGTTGCCGCCGCTCGCCAGCAAACAGCCAAGCCTCTGACCATGGCCTCGTCGGGCACCGGCAGCGTGCCGCATCTGGCCGCCGAGCTGCTCAACGATGCTGCCAAAATCAACTTGCTGCACGTGCCCTACAAAGGCGCCGCGCCAGCGCTGACCGACGTGATCGCCGGCCATGTGAACGGCTTTTTTGGCGACATCCCGGGCCTGATCGGCTTCGTCAAATCGGGCCAGCTCAAGGCCATCGGCATTGCCGCGCCAGCGCGCCACCCGCTGCTGCCAGACGTCAAGACCTTTGATGAAATGGGCATCAAGGGCGTGGACTCGGACAACTGGTACGCCCTGTTCGCCACCAAAGGCACGCCACCCGCGCAAGTGGCATTGGTCAACCAGGCGCTGCGCAAGGCGCTGACCAGCGAGGCGGTCAAAACCAAGCTGATGAATTCGGGCGCCGCACCAGCGCCGTCAACGCCGGCTGACTTGGCGGCCCTGCTCAAGAGCGACACCGAGAAATGGTCCAAAGTCGTGCGCTCCAAAAATATCAAGCCGGATTAAACCTATGCGCATCGCTCCTATTGAACCCGGCACGCGCCCCGAACTGGCCGAGCAGGAAGCGCGCATTGCCGCCGCACGCGGACGCGTGTCACCGCTCTATCAGGTCTTGCTCAACAGCCCGCCGATTGCGCACGGCTGGGAGCAAATGCTGTCGGCGGTGCGCAACCACAGCAGCTTGCCCGCTTCGCTGCGCGAGCTGGTGATCCTGCGCGTGGCCGTGCTCAACCGCGCCCCCTACGAGTTCGACGCGCACGCGCCGATTGCCCTGGCCGCCGGCGTCTCAGCCCAGACCCTCGAGGCCGTTCGGCAAACCGTCCTGACAGACGACATGCCCCTGAGCGAGGTCGAACACGCCGTGCTGGCACTGACCGACAGCATGACGCTGCACATCGAGGTGCCCGATGCTTTGTTTGCGCGCGTCAAGGCGCACTTTGGCGATCAGAGCCTGCTCGATCTGGTGGCCACCGTGGCCGCCTACAACATGGTGTCGCGCTTGTTGACCGCCTTCGAGATCGGTCACTGAGCATGCAGCTGACCCACTTTTTTCTGGTCGAAATCAGCAGCCCGCAGGCCCCTGGCGCTGAGCTGTGCCAGGCGGCCATCCAAGCCAGCGCAGCAGCCGCCGAGCCGTTGACGCTGACGCGTATAGCCTGGAACGCCGAGCTGCAAACGGCCTACGTCTACCTCCAGCTGGCGCAAGCCGCGCCCACCGGTGCTGGCACTGCGCGGAGCCTGCAAACGGTGTGGCAGCAAGCCCTGCCCGATGCCAGCGCGGTCAAGGTGTCGCGGCTGCAAACCATTTTTACCCTGCCCGGGCACTCGAGCGAGCAGCAAGCGGTCCATCACTACGTGGTTGAAACCGACGCCGACGAGGGCTGGATGCCCGAGATCTCGCGCTGGTACGACACCGAGCACATGCCCGGCCTGGCCGCCGTGCCCGGCTGCACCCTGGCCATGCGCCTGCTCAACCATGACCACGGCCCGCTCTCGCATGCGCTCTACGGACTGGTCGACAGCACGACCCTGGGCTCGCCCGCCTGGCTAGCGGTTCGCGGCACCGAATGGAGCAGCCGCACCCGCCCGCACTTTGTCAACACCCGGCGCTGCATGTTCAGGCTGCTGAGCACCCGCTGAAAAGAGCCAGCCGGGGCCAGCTGCCGGGTTTAGGTTCAGTCCGCAGGCATAGCAAAGGACCGCCGGCGCAAGCCGATGTACGCCGTCTGCAGGGCATCGGTTTGAGCACCACCCTGTGCCAGCGCCACCAGATGCATCGTGGCTTGCGGGTGGGTGACCAGGCACCAGTTGACGATGGGCGCGGCCAGGTAGCGGCTGTGCTCGGTCAGGCATTCGAGCGCCACACTGGCCTGAAACGGCGTGCCGGCACGGGCACTGAAGCCGGGCGAGGGCAAGGGTTCGAGCCACAGGGTCAGCAGCCCATCGTCGATGTCTGGCTTGACCAGGCGAACATGCTTGATGAGCCCGCCTTCGCGGTAAATCGCCTCTTGCCCGACGAGCGCCTGCAGGTGTGCGAGCAGCCGGGCGGCGGGCTTGGCTTTCATGCGCCACCTCTGCCGGGTGGTCGGCGAGGGGGTCGCCCGGATGGTCGGCGGGCTGGCGCGGCGGGGGTCGCGCCCACGGCCAGTTGCAGAGCTGCCAGCGCACGGCTGTTGACCTCGCGCTGCTCCGCACGGTCTTCGCTGATGTCGTCGATGGTCGACAAGATGCGCTGCACGCGCTCGCGGGCAGCAAGGGCTGCTGCGAGCTCGCCCACCAGTTCGCGCACCGCCGCCACGACCACGAGAATATTGACCAGCTGCACGGCCTCCACGCCGTACTGTCCTTCGGCCAGGCGCAGGCACTTTTCGTACACGGGCAGCGCCGCCCCGGCGCTGACATGCTTTTCGAGCAAATCGCCTAAACGGTAGAGCAACTGGCAGTGCTCGCCAGTATCAAAGTCGGCGGTGGCCTCGGCGATCGCCAACGCCTCCCGGTAGGCCGTCTGGGCGGCATCAACATCGCCGGCGCCGATTTCAACATCGGCCAGGCTGCTCAGCTGCGCGATAAGCTTGGGGCTTTGCGGGCCGTCGGTGGCGACCAGCTGCGCCAGCGACCGTTGCAGCACCTCACGCGCCTGCGCGTAGTCGCCGCGCGACTCATGAATCCAGCTGAGCATCAGACACACGTCGGGCAAGGTGGTGACCGGCGCGCCCGTCAGGCCTGACTGCAGGCGCAGGCATTCCTGCAACCAGCGCAAGGCCTGCTCGTCATCGCCCTGGTCGTAGTAAAAACGCCCCAGGCCGAACTTGTTGGCCAGTACGTGGTAGTGGGTTGAAGGCAACAAGCGCTCGACCATGCTGTGGGCTTCGAGCAGGAGCTGCTCGCCAGTTTCGTTGTCGCCTTCCTCGTGGGTGAGCCAGCCCAACTGACCGACGGCGCTCATGGTGAACATGTGGTCACCCAGCACCTGGCGCGCCACCGCGTAGCCCTCTTCCAGCAGCGTCCGGCGGGCGCTGGCCTCTTCAGTGACGGCGGCCAGGTTCAGCAAGGCGCGCACCGTTTCGCGGTGCTGGTTGCCGAGCACCGTGCGCGCAATGCGCAGTGCCTCGGTCTGCAGGCTCAGTGCCAGCGCGCCCTGCCCTTGCTGCTGGCGCAGCAAGCCCAGATTGCCCAGTGGCAGCAAAATATCGACGCAGCGTCGGCCCAAAATAGCGTCGTACATATCAATGGATAACTGGTACTGGCGCGCTGCCTCCTCCAGATTGCCCGAACGCTCCAGCGCCGTGGCGTGGTTGGCCAGAAAAAGTGCCACCTCCGGACAGGCTTGCCCGAGCACCCGTCGGGCGGCGGCGAGGTTCTCGCCATGCACGGCCAGCGCCTGGTCATAGCGGCCGATTTCCGAATGCGCGTTGGCCAGGTTGTTGGCCACCAAAAAGCTCAGGCGGTGGGTCGGGCCCAGAGTGGCGCGGCGAAACGCCAGCACCGCCTCGAAACTAGGCAGGGATTCCTCAAAATGACCCAGGTAGTAGGTGTTGACGGCCACGTCGTTGAGTGCGTCGAAGTAAATCGCGGCTTTTTCACCCCGACCCGAGGCGACTCTGGGGTAGGCATCGAGCACACGCTGGTGCTGCGCCACGGCCGCGGCATAGCGGGACTGCCCCGTGAGGATTTTCCCCAGGATGTTGCGCGCCTTGTGCGTGGCCACATGGCGCTCACCGTGGTGCGCCACCAGCATCGCCACGCTGCGGCTGGCCAGCTTGAAAGCGGCGGCATAGTGGCTGACAAACAGCAGCAGATTGGCCAGATCGAGCGTGAGTTGGGCGCTGGCAGGATCGTTGGCTGGCAAGTCCCAACGCCGCCAGGCGCGCAGACAGGTCTGCGGCATGTTGACACCGGCGTGTTGCTCAAGCTGGCGCCAGTAGGGCTGCATCTCGGCCGCGCCGCCGCGCTTGCCAAACGCGGCAAACACCGCGGCATCGCTAAGGCAGGCCTTGAGCGAGCGCCAATCGCGCGCCGCCAGCCATTGCCAAGGCTCTTCCTCGGCACGTCGGGCATCGGCCGAGGCAGCGCGAAACCAGCGTCCCAGCACCCGGTGGGCGTCGGCGCGCTGCCGCTCTTGCGGCATGTAGCGCGCAGCGACTGCCGCGCGCATGTAGTCGTGCGCGAAGGTGATGCGCCCATTGGACTCGAGCAAAGCTTCGTCCAGCGCATCGCGGATCGGTGCCCAGGTGGCCGGCACCAGATCGGCAACGCCCAAGATTTCTTTTTCGCTCAAGCCCGACCGGCTCGCCCAAATCGCCGTCATGGCGGTTTTGACAGCGGCCTGGCCGCAGTCGCCCTCGACGCGCTCGAGCACGCGAGCAAACAAATCGTCGACGCCGTGGCTGCCGAGGTAATGCGCCAGCACCGATTGCAGGGCTTCATGCACACCGAAGAGCCGCAGTTCCTCGGCCAGCGTGCGAACAAACAGCGGGTTGCTGGCCAGGGGATGCGCCAGAATCTGCCGCAGCAACGGTGCCGCCAAGGTCTTGTTGTAGCGCGCCAGGTAGGTCACCAGCAGCGTCTTGCGCTCAGGCTTCGTCAAGGGCTTGACCTCTAGCGTCTGCCAGGGCGCGCCGCTGGTCTTGGCCTTCAAGCTGTCGCAGATCGCACCCTCCAGGCAGGAGACCACAAAGTGCACGCGCTCTGGCAAAAACGCCGGAAACCAGCGCAGATCCTGCAACTGCGTCAGGCTGTTGAGCGCGTCCAGCGCGAAAATCCAGCGCGTCTTTTTCCGCCCCGCCCAGGCACTGGCCGTGGCCAGCCAGACCGGCAGGCTGTCGATGAGTTTTTGCGACTCACCCGCAATCTCCTCGGTGCTGCCCGTGCTGCGCGCAATGAACTCGATCAGGCGCCTGAGCAGGGCGTGCAGATCGGCCGCATCCGCGCTGGCGCCCAGGTAGTGCTCGTGCACCAGGTCGCGCGGATGGGCGCGGCGATGCGCCTGCAAGGCATTGGCCAGCAGCGCACTCTTGCCGCCGCCACTGGCGCCGCCTATCAAGAGGCGCGGCTGACCCTGGTCCAGTGCGCGCGCCAGCCAGGCCTGGTAACGCTCGCCGCCCAAATACAGGCGCCGCCGCGGTGCCGCATAGGCTTCGTGCTTGAGCCGCTCGCGCTCGAAGGCGTCGGGCACCGAGTCGGGCGGAAAGGCTGCGTCCAGCAGCGCCCACAGGTCTTTTTCGAGGCGCTTGGCCAGCGCCTCGGGGTCGCGGTAGTTGACCACCGGGTAAGCGCTGGCGCGAATGCGCCGCTTGAGTTCGTCCTGCCGGGCCCGGTCCTCGGCCGAGGCAGGCACATAGTCGCCGCCCTTGGTGCCGGCGTAGGCCCGTGAGCGCAGGTAGAAAAAGGCCCGCCCGACCATTTTTTTGTTGTTCAGCACCCCATGCAAAATTTCGAGCTCGGTAACGCTCTTGCCGCCTTGATGCTTTTTGAGCCAGGGCTGGCGCTCGACCAGGTCAGATGCAAAACCGTCGGCCGGCGGAATCCAGCCGTAGCGCTCGCCCAGCATGCCGATGAAGTAGGGACGGGCCCGGTCGATTTCACTCAGGCAAATCGGCAACACCTCGCCGCGCTCGGCCTGCTCGACCGTGATACCCCAGCGCAGGTCCACATCCACCAGTTCGACAAAGCGGTCCTTCAAGCGGGCACGCAGCGCCGGGAACACCTTGCGCACCAGCAAGTCGCGCTCTTCACCAAAGTCCCTGAAGGTGCTGGAGAGAAAAATGCGGACGGTGCGGCTGGCCGGCAGCGCCCGCTGGGATGCGGATTTTCCAGGCATGACTGATTTCAATCTTTGGGAGCTTGGCCGATGCAAAAAGTTCAGGTCAGAAACGAAGGCCGGCGGCAATTCGCGTCTGGTTGTCCTGACTGAAGTTCACTTTCAAATCGCGACCGGCCCGCACGAAGTAGCGGTCAAAGTCGTAGGTCACGACCAGCGATGTGCCGTGAACTTTGCTGGCGTCCGGTGCTTCCCGACCGTGCTTGTAAGCCAGGTCCACGGTCAGCCGACGTTTATCTTCCAGGCTCTGGCGCCAGACCAGGTGGGTGATGCGCTGGCCGAGGCCAAGACGGTAGGTTTGTGTGGTGAATGCCGACAGCACGGCACCCGACATGGCCTTGGTGCCAACGCCCAGGGTGATCGCGTTGTTGGGGTCGAAGTTGAGGTTGTAATAGTCTTTGTCGTTGGTCCTGTCGATGCCCCAGATCAGGTAGTTCGTGCTACCGACCTGGCCGGACAGCGCGCCACTGACAAAGCCCCCGGACGCGATTTGCAGCGAAGGCGTCAACTGGCCCCAGGCGGTGGCTATCGTGTGTTCGTAGCCGGCCCGGGTTTGCTGGTAGATCGACGGGTTCCAGTAGTGGCCGATCCAGATCACCTGATCGTCTTTGTTGAGCCGCAAGTTGGCGTCCTGCGCATAGTGGCTGTCGGCCATGCTGTAAAAACCGTGGGTGTACTTGTAGCCCCAGGCCTCTTGCGCCAGGGCAGTTCCCCCCGCGCCGCCCAGCAGCAGGGCCAGCAGGCTTGCTCGGGGCAGTGACTTCATTGACTTCATTGACTTCGTTGACTTCGTTGACTTCACTGAATTCATTAACGTGGTCAGTGGCATAAAAACTCCTTGCAAAATTGACGCTAAAAATGCACCGGGCAGCAGATCATGAAACTATCTGAAGGACGAGCTCATTCATTGATCACCGTCCGGACGCCGCGCGCTTCCTTGGCTTCGTTGGACAGGCTGCGAATCTGCTCGCGCTTTTCCGCCGCACCCGGCAGGTTTTCGATACGAAAAGAGCCGCTGACATCGGCGCTGTGAACCTCCACATCGCCCATGCCCACCAAGCGCTGCAAAAAGGGCTGGTGCAGGCGCGTATCGCGGATTCGGTAGAGCTCGATCTCGTCGATACGCCGTCCCAGCAGGCCTGACTCTTTAATCAGGCGCTGGTTGGTCAGGCGGTAACGGGTGTAGTAGCGCACCAGATAAACAATGCCCGCATAGATTCCCAGCGTCAGCAAAGTCAACACCCAGTGCTTCGGGTTGACATAAAAGTCCCGCATGCTGGCGGTCTCGCGCCACACGGTGATTTCTTCCATAGACATCAGGCCCTCAGGCTTTCTTAACGAAAATTAAATGAAGTGCAACGTTAAGCATGGCGGGCCAAGACAACGATCACACACGAACGATCACACACGCCTGTCCTTCTGGCCTTTGGACGACAACTTGCGGCGCAAGGCCGCTTTGACTTTCTTGTCCGCCACACTGCCCAGCCACTGCGACGTGAACTGTTCGCTCAGCGCGCCGGCATCCAGCGACGGCCAGCGCTGACCGGTTTCTGCCAGCGTCTCAAGCAAGGTCAAAAATTCTTCCACCGATTGCTCGGGCGCCTGACAACACCAGGCGAGCGCCCCCTGAGTCAGCGCCGTGAACTTGTCGCCAGTGGCCTGGCTGTAGGGGTGCGCCTTGCCGTAGTAGCCGGCCAGCGCGCTGCAAGCGTGGGCGTTCATTTGCGACGCGGAAAAAATCGGTGACTCGCGCGGAAACAAGGTGTCAGCCTTGAGCCTGGACTCCAGCTCAGTCAGCAGCTTTAACTCAAGCGCCGCATCGTCCAGAGCGGTGCGGGCAAAGCGGGCGGCCGCCAGCCAGTTCTCCGTCACACCGCATTCGGGCAGCAGAGCCTGCACGCAGTCCCAGGCCGTGGCAAGCTCGGGCAGGTCAATGCACCTGAACTCGCGCAGCATCTCCAGGTAAAGATTGGCCGCCTGGTAGGTCTGCGCATAGTCTTGCGCGCTGTCGAGTTGCGCTTGCAGGAAGTCCTGCGGCGGACGCAAATGCAAAGCCACCCATTGCCTGGCCGGCTGCGCCCGGCCCAGCTTGAATTGATCGTCCTTGATCTGCACACCTTCGACATCGTCGTAGGCCTGAACGCAGACGCACAAGGCGTCTTGCAGGTCGTCGCCCTTGAGCTCGGCCGTGTGCAGCGCCGTGTCAGCACCTGAGTCACTGGCAAAGCGCCAGAGCCCACGCAACATGCCTACCGGATTTTCCTGTTGCAGGTGCACCACCGGGCGCAAATTATCCAGCTCCCACGGCCGGGCCACCTTCAGCTCGGACAGCAGGCGGCTCATCTCGACATTGATGTCGTCCACATGGCTTTGCACCACGGGAGCACCGTCGATGCTGTAGGCGATATTCCAGTCAGGCTGAATCGACGCGGGCTCAACAATCACCAGGCTCTTGCCTTTGAACGTATTGCCCGCAGGCTTGATGGTGCGTGGCCGCGCCGCGCCCAGCCGGCTCAAAGTGACAACGGTGACGTGGCAAAGACCGAGTTTCATGGCAACTGTGAGTGATGTAAAAAGTTAAAAAAGCATCAGCCAGGCTGGCCGGACGCTGAACGGGTGATCACCAAGCCTTCGGTGCCCAGGATCTCCACCATCTGCAGGACGGAGTCACGGTCGAGCTGTTTGATCGGCTCGGTCAAGTCGTCGTAGGGCACCAGGTTCGGGTGCAGCTTGCGCTTGTTGTCGCGAACGGGATCGTATTTCCAGCCGTCCAACGAGCGATCGGCCGCCCAGCGGTCATGCTCCATTCGCGCCAGCATTTCCAGCTCGTCCGGGCTCAGGACGGTGGGCTCGCTGCCTTCGCCCCGCGCCACGATACGGCAACCCACGGCGCGCATCTTGACCTCGAAATGATCGGCCGTGATGCGGTTGGCGTCGCGCGCGGTCTCGGGCAAATCGGCCCAGGGCAGGTTAAAGGGCATAGGCTGGCGGCCCGGGTTCTTCTCGCACTCGAGCCGGTCCTTGGTGCAGTAACCTTCATGAAACTGGCGTGCGCGCGAGTCGTCAACGTCAGACATCAAGCTGCCAGCGCCATCGCCCGCCTGGCGAGGCCGGCCCGCGCTGCCACCCACCAGCGAGAAGAGGTAAAAGTGACCCTGGTGCCGGCCGTGCGCCGCGTAGTCCGACAGCACGCAGCCGCCGGGCGGGTCGAGCGCCACCACATCTGCCACGCGGCCATGACCTTCGCTTTCACGGCCCTGCATCCGGGTCAGCAACAGGCGGGCAATGCGCAAGTTGGCGATTTCATCCCGGGTGCAGACGTAGGCAATCGTCACCGGCCGCTCATCGAACAACCAGCGATCAAGGTCGTCCGTGCTGACGTCCTCGATCTTGAGTTCCTGCGTCTCGACGCTCAGCAAGGACTCCAGATGCGGATAGGCTTCGAGCACCTGCCGCCACTGCTGCTTGACATTGCGGTCAATCACCGTGGCCTTGGGTTTCTTGCCACTGCGGTAGTGACCGATACGCGCCAGCTGCAACAGGATCGACTGCCCGACCGAGCCCAGCCCCACCAGCAGCACGTGCACGCCGTCTTCGTCGCTGGCGGCAACCGGCGTATCGGGCGGGTAGGCCTGCATCACGCGCCGGGCAATCAGCTCGGACTCATTGAAGACGCGAATGCGGGGCAGGCTCTCGGTCTCGAAATAGTCTTCCAGCCGAAAGCTGCGCTTGACCGACAAGGGCTCGATCAGGCACTTGCATTCCAAACCCGGGTTGTCCAGTGAAGACGCCATGGCAGCGCGCGTCAAGGTGATGTTGTCGCCGTAGTGGTCGCGCATGGCAATGAGCATGCTGGCGCGCCGCGCGCCGGTGGCCTGCAGCACATCGGCCATGGCCATGTCCTCGGTCAGCACGGTCACACCAGCTTCCCAGAGCTTGCTGCGCTTGCCCTCGTCAACAGACTTCAGGCTCAGCACCACGGCTTGCGTGGCGGCCATGGACAGAGCCAGATCAATGGCCAGTGCCGCTTTGTCAACTTGCTGGCCGAGGGCGTTGCGCGGCGAACGCGCCGACTGATCTGCCGGGTTGCTGTCGGCTTTGCCCGCGACGATGATCACGTGCGAGCGCGCCAGATAGCGGGCCGAAAAGTTGTCCCACTTGAGCCCGGCCGTGGCCATGTAAACGCGGATCGCAGCCCAGGCCAGGGTCACGTTCACCATCAGGTGCATGCGCTTGGCCCAGCCTTCGGCCGAGTCTGAATCGGACGTTGCTGTGTTCAAGATGGCGGTCCATAAAGTCACAGCCTCGTCGCCGGGTTTGGGCCGCATTTCTTCGTTCACGGCCAGCCCGAAGGCGATGCCCGTGCACAGCACCAGCAGCAGCAAGCCCCACTTTTCAACGAACACCAGCACTCTTTTCATCAGCATGTCTTTACTCCTTTAGGCAAGTCGCTTGCGGACTTATTCTTTGCTTCGTTCATAGAATCATTCATTGAATCGTTCATTGAATCGTTCATGGGCATCTTCGGTTGATCTTTGTCCGGCGCTCGTCAGGGCATTGACCTCAAGGCGCCGCCACGCGCGCCAGCGCCAAACCCAGCGCAGCGCCCTGCTCGTCGACCTCCGTCACGCCTTCTTCTGTCAGGCCCGCCGCCAGCCACCAGTCGCGCAGTGCCAGGCGGTCGGCCGGGGCCTGGGCTTCCGCGCGCTCGAGCTGACCCGCGCCGAAAAGCGCATCAAGCCAGGTTTTGACCGGCTCGACCGGGCAGCTCGAACGCAGCGGGCCACCGCGCAGGTAGCACCAGCCGGGCCGCCCCGGCAGGCTTTGCAGCGAGATCAGGCCGTCTGCCTGACCGGCGCTGTTGTGGCCCAGAAACTGCGTGCCGCAAGCCGCTTCAAAACGTAACTGCTGCAACAGCTCCTGCACGCCCGCACCGCTCACGGCCTGGCTGGCCAGGTGCTCAAGGAACCAGGCACTGCCATGCAAGGCGAGCAGCCAGTGCGCCAGATTCGCCTCATTGACCGCTTGCCAGCCTGGCGGCGGCGCCAGCGGCACAAGCTCGGGCACGGGCCGTGGCTCGGCATGCTGAAGTGCCGGTCTGAAATCGTCCAGCCCCGCCAGCGGCAAGGATTGCAGGGCCGCGGGCGGCGTGAACCAGGCCGGCACCAGCCGGTAATGCACCATAGGCTCTTGCCCACCGGTCAGCCTCAGCACCCGCGTGCGGCGAAAACCGCTGGCGGCAATGACGGCCTGCGCCGGCTTGTTGGACAGGGCCGTCGCCGTGCCCAGACGCCGCACACCGCGGGTGCGCAGGGCCGCCATCATCATCAGCTGCCAGCCCTCCTGCCGCGCCTGCGCCTGCCCGCGCGTGCCGCTGGCGCTGCCGCCATGCAGACAGATCAGGCCTTCGCCGTCGAGCGACCAGTCGACCCGGATATGCCCGATGACCTGCTCGGTGTCGAGCAGGCACACGTCAAAGTAGCTGCTCAAACCATGCGCCAGGGCGGCTTCGGCCGAGGCAATCACCTGCTCGATAGCGCTCACCGGCCGGCCGAACTGGCGCTCAAAAAAGTGCGGGCTGGGCAAACGGGCATAGTCGCTGACCAGCTCGCGCAGCGGGCGGCTTCGCAGCACAAGCTTGACCCGCCTGCCTAGCAGGGCTCGGCTAGGGTTCACGCGCCTTCACTCCAGCCGACTTTGCAACGCCTGGGCAATGCCGCGGGCAATGCCGATGCCGAGTTTTTCGTCGATCCAGAGCCACTGGCCATTCGCATTGCACTCCAGAAAAACATGCTCGCCAGTGGGTGTCACGATGAAGTCGAAGGCCCCATAGTGCAAGCCCAGGTCACGGCAGTAGGCGCCGATCTGCTGCGTCAGCTCAGGCGGCAGCGCCGCCACTGAGTAGTCGAGTTCCTGCCAGTTGACACGGCGCCAGTCGAGCCGCGCCTGCTGGGGACCGGACTGCGAATGGATGCGCGCGGCGTAGCTGCGGCCATCAACCCAGGTCACGCGCAGCTCGTGGTCCTTGTCGAACTTTTGCTGAAAGAAATTGATGTGGCCGCTGAGCATGTCCGGTGAGGCGGCCAGCTGTTCGCGATCGACCTCGGCGGTATAGAAGGCATGAAAAACATCGTCCGCCTCAAAGCCGGTCTCGCGAATGGCCTTGACGACCAGCGGCGAGGCCGCCGCCAGCGCCTGAATGTCGGGCGCGCTGTTGCCGTAATACGTATCGGGCACGCGCATGCCCAGGGAACGGGCCAGCTTGATTTGCAGCGGCTTGCAGGACGCCCGGTCAATGACCGAGGGCTGCGCACTGATCCACGGCCGGTCGTCCAGGTAGGCATAAAGCCAGCGCAAAAACCAGCGCGCCTCTGACGCCACCACGGTGGCGGCCTGCGGGTTGTCCTGCCACAGCGCCGGCACATCGGGCGGGGCGGGACGGCGAAAGTAGACCACGCCAACGTCCTGCCCGCGCAGCGTGCGGCCGCTGAGCTGGTCGTGCAGCAACAGTGATTCCCCCGCCGCCGTCTGGCTCAGGGAGACGGTTTGCCCGGTTAAAAGCGTTTCCGTGTTCAGACGAAAGACCTTCACGCCCCTCTCGTTGAGATGGGCGATCACCGCCGAGGCGTGCAGGTCTTCCTGGTTGGTGATGACGAGGACGGAACGGCTCAAAACCAGCTCAGGCCTTCAGCAAAGATTTCCAGCTCGCTTCGGCGGCGTCGTGCTGCTCGATCAAGGTCTCGATCGCCGTCACGCTTTGCGCCGTCACACCCAGTGCCTCGGCCAGGCTGGCGATGGCTGCGCGCTCTTTGGCGCCGAGGCCGTCAATGCGGCACATGCGAATGGCATCGCGCACGATGTAGGGCCCAAAAAAGGCGGCTGACTTGTTGGCCGACACCGCCGCCATGGTCAGACTGCGGGAAGTGACCAGCGCCTCGTCCAGCACGGACGCCGACTGGCCTTGCAGCGCCAGCCAGTGACCGACGGCCAACTTCTCTGCGTCGCTCAGGCCGTCAGAGGCGCAGGCGGCCACGATGCAGGCGACATAAAGGTTCCAGTCGGTACGGGCCGACTCGTTTTTTTCGATGGGGACAAAAGTGATGAAACTCATGCGGTTCTCCAAAATTAGGGGGCAACAGTGCTCAAGCTCAATAGTCGTCAGCGGCGTAGTCGCCTTCGGGGTCCTTGCCGACCATCGGCGTGCTGTGCGTGGCCTTGGTGCAGCCGGTGCGGTCGGAGCTCCCGCACTGAATGATCTCTCTCGACAGCTGCGTGACCGGGTCATAAATGATCTGGTCCTGCGGCTGGCCCTGCGGGTTGAGCATCGGCGTGGCGTGGCGCAGCAGCACCGGCATCGGCGTCATACGCGGCGTCGGGGAATGGGATTGAGCAAAAGTCATTTCACGTCTCCAGGGCTAGGCTGTGGGTGCGAGGACGGGCACAGCGGTTTTAAAAAAATTCTAAAAATACGGGAATGGCATCAGCGACAACGGCATCAGCGACAACGGCATCAGCGAAAAACAGCTTCAGTCAAAGCCAGGCGTTTCATCTGACACCACATTCAAATTAGAGACCGACGCGCCGCCCTGGTCCATGTCGATGCGCGCAATCGCGCACCACTTGCCGCGCTGCTGCGCGCTCAAGGGGACCACGATCTGCGAGCCATCGCTGGCGGTGACCTCGACTTGCCCGTCGTAGTCACTGTAGCGGTCGCCGGAGCCGAAGATCATGGTGGCAAAGACGATGGTGGTGAATGAGTCGAGCTGGTCCACCTTGATGTTTTCCACGTTGCGACCGCCCCGGTCGCCAATGCCCGCGTCATGGTCTAGGCTGATGTCTTGGTGACGCGGCGCGCCAAAGTAAACCTGACCTTCGGTGCCGTCGGGGCGGCGGTAAAAGGCGTGCAAGTCCAAGTCAATCGGCCGGGTCCAGCGCAGCTGCACGCCCACATCCGTCAGCGGCGTGCTGCTGCCAAACTTGGCCGACTCGCCCACGGCCAGCACGGTGGAGCGCTCTGACTCCGACACACTGCCGCTGGCATCCCACTTGTCCTGCCCGAACAGCGCGCGCGTGTAGCTCGGCTCGCCGGAGGACTGCAGCGACATGACCGAAATGCTTTTACCCATTTGCGAGAGCAGCTGCGAAAAGTCCACGCTGCGCAGACCGTCGCCGCCACTGACAAACTCAAGCTCACTGCCATTGGCCTGCGACAAGGCCAGCGAGGCATCCGATTCGGGCAGCGCCGCGAACAGCTTGATGCGCCGGCGTGTGAGTTTTTCGATGAGTTCGGGAATCCGTTCGACACGGCCGGACTCCACCGCACCGGCCTCAATCGGCTCGTCCGAAAAAAGAGCAATGACGCGGCAGGTGCTGGTGATGGGCCCAAACGGCAGGTCGGCTGCCAGGTCCAGGGCCAGCAGCAGGTCCTCATTGCCTTCGGGCTTGAGGTCCGCCAGGAAGCTGCGCACACGGCCAGCGTCCGCCGTGAAGAAGGGGCCCCGGCCAGCGCCCTGATTAGACGGCCCCGCGTAGAGGGCGGCCAGTGCATCGGCGCCGCTGGTGCCGATAAAACGGTGATCGTGCACCAGCGTGCGGCCGCGCATACCCACCGACTGGGCCAGCACACAAAACTGGACGTTGGTCACAAAACCCTGCAAGGGCGCGACCACGCGCGCCAGGTTCTCCCTGAGCGCATCAAAGCAGGGCTTCATGCTGGAGCTGGCGTCAATCACCAGGACGAGGTCCACATTTTGAGCGGGCATGGGGGCTATTCCAAGGGTGCAAAGTTCACAGAGATGGCGTCAAATCAGCGGTCAAAACCGGGGGAGTGATGACGATGTTTTTACAGTTGAGCTTGAACTATACTCCCCAAATCACAAAGGATTGTCATGGATTTCCTGTGTTCCAAAGCTGCCCTGCGCCAAGGTCTGGCCGGGCTGATTGGCCTTGTTTCGCTGGCCGCCCTGGCTGACGCGCCGGCCGCTCAGGCACTGGCCCGTGACGGTAGTTGCCCTTCAGGCTACTCCAGCAGCGGCAACTACTGTGTACCGGGATCGGGGGCACGTTTTGCCCTGGCGCGCAACGGCGGATCCTGCCCCAGCGGCTACTTTTCCAGCAGCAATTACTGCGTCGCCAGTTCGGCCACATCCAAACACGCCATGCCGCGCTCGGGCTCATGCCCGAGTGGCTACTTTTCCAGCTCGGACTTCTGCGTGTCAAGCAAGTGAAGTCGTCTTTCGATTGATCAGCGCCGAACTGCATCAGCCGTTTTTTTCCCTTTTTCTCTTTTTTCAACCTACCCCAGCAACCACCCCAGGACTGAACATGACCCAAGAATCGCTCGACAAGAAAAAAGGCATCCCCGACATCGTTTTTCTGCTGGACGCCAGCGGCAGCATGAGTGAGTGCATTCGGGCTGTGACACAGAACATCTCGACCTTAGTCGACACCCTCAGCGCCTCGGATGCCAACGGCGGCGTGCTGATCAAAGACTGGCGCATCCGGGTACTGGCCTACCGCGACAAACAGGCCGACGGCTCCTACTGGTTCATCGACAACCCGTTCACCAGCGACATCGCCGAAGTCAAGGCGCAACTGGCCGCCATGGAAGCCAAGGGTGGCGGTGACGAGCCCGAGTCGCTGCTTGACGCCATGTACACACTGACGCAGTGGCCAGCCGCCGAAAAAGGCGCCACCCCCTCGCCCACCGGCTGGCGCCATCGCCACGATGCAGCCCGTGTGGCCGTGATCTTCACCGACGCCAGCTGCCAGCCCACCTTCAAGACGGCCGCAGGCACGGACGGCTCGGTCGACGACCTGATCCAGGCCTACCACGCCAACAAGCTCAAAGTGGTCCTGTATGCGCCCGATGCGCCGCTGTACGCCGACCTCGCCGCCATGAACGGTCTGGAGTGGGAACCGGTGGGCAAGTTGGGCGAAAACCCGGTCCAGGCCCTGAAGGACTACACCAGCAACACCGACAATTTCCGCAAGGTGATGGAAGCGCTGGCCAAGACTGTTTCGGCCTCGGCCGCCGTCCCCGTTTTGTAAGCACGCGCACGCCATGCCCATCAAGTTCGGACCCGGAGAAAAAGTCAAGTCCAGCCTCGACACCTACGTTGTTGACACGGTGCTCAGCCAGGGCGCGTTCGCGCATGCCGCCAAAGCCCAGTCAACCGCGCGCGGCGGCAAGCCGGTGTTTCTCAAGAGGTACTTCTCGCCCACGCGCGCGCTCGAATGGTATGACGGCTTCGTGGCGCACCAGCAAGAACTCAAGCGCCGCATCACCGCCACCGAAGGTCTGCGCCAGTACTGCTACGGCTTTCTTGATTTTTTCGAGGGCACCGAGGGGCGCTCCAACAAGACCTTTCACCAGGTCTTTGAGTTCGTTGAAAACGGCAAGCCGCTGACCACCTTTTTGAGCGAGCTCTCGTCCGAAGGGCCGACCTCGCACTGGGAGCAGCGGGTGACCTTTGCCCGCGTGATGATGATGGGCATCGCAGCGCTGCACGACCAGCGCATCGTGCACACCGACCTCAAGCCCGACAACCTGCTGCTCATTCCCAACCCGAGCCGGGCCGGCGCCTACCATCTCAAGCTGATCGACATGGACTGGGCGATCTTCTCGGACCGCAAAGCCCCCTGGGATGGCCTGGGCGTGGGCTATGTCGGAACGCCCGGCTACATGTCGCCCGAACACATCGAGCAAAAAGTACCGGCCGAATGTTCAGACGTGTACACCTGCGCCATCATGCTGGCCGAGTTGCTGGCTGGAGAACATCCTTTTACCGGCAAGCGCGGCGACGACGCCGACATGGCGCGGGCGGTCAAGGCCGGTGACTTCAAGCGTTTCAAACTGGCCAAGCCGATCGACAAGGTGAACAACCCGGCCTTTCTCGAAGCCCTGGTCAACCGTGCGATGCACCCGTCGGCCAACCAGCGCCCGACGGCCGCCGAGCTCAAACGTGCGCTGTTCGGGCTCGACGAAGCAGGCAAGACTCCCGACGCGCCCCGACCGGCCCCAGCACCAGCACCGGCCCCAGCGCCAGCGCCAGCGCCGGCACCAGCCCCCAGGCCTGCGCCTTCGCCGACACCCGCTCCGGCACCCAAGCCCGCTGCGGCGCCGGCTCAGGTGGTCGAGCTGATGCACGACGGCAAGGTGGGGCTGCGAATCGGCATCGACACCGTGGTCGGCCGAGCCATGCTCAAGCCCCTGAGTGCCGACGCGCAGTTTTTCGATGAAAAACAGTTTCGCATTTACCGCGCTGGCAGCGGGGAGTGGATGGTCGAGCCCTTGCCCGGCACCCCAAACGAGACCTTGCTCGACGGCCGCAAGCTGTTGGCCATGACCGCCCTGCGTCATGGCATGCGCCTGGCCGTCGGTAATTCGGCCAAAGGCATCGAAAAGTTGCCGCTCACGGTTCGCCTGACTTGAAGGACGCTGCAGTGACCGATCCCACCCCCAGCGGCGCTGTTGAAGCGCCACCCAACGCGAGTCAGGCCACGATGGCGCCGCCACTGCTGCCCCACGCCGACCAGGAACTGCGCCGCATTCGCAGCCAGATGCCGCAGTTGCTGGCGCTTTTCAAAAGCAAGCTGTCAGGCGGCCAGGCGCCTGGCGCTTTGCTGCGTTACGGCCAGCCGCACAAGGTGGCGCGCCTGAGCGCTGAGGAAGCCGGCGCCATCGACCAGTGGTTTTTCATTGGCGATATTCACGGCGATTTTTTTGCCCTGCACAGCTTGCTGCGCGAAGCCGAGAGCCGCCATGCCGATGCCCGGGTACTTTTTTTGGGTGACCTGGTCGACCGCGGTGACATGCCTTTCGAATGTCTGTTCCTGCTGCTCGACTGGGGCCAGCGGCGCCCGGGCCGCCTGGGCTGGATCGCTGGCAACCACGACACGGCTTTCTCGATCACCGAGCAAGGCGCTTTCAAGTCACTGGTCAGCCCGGCCGAGTTGCTCGACGAACTCAACCGCGACGACCTTTTCACCGGCTTTCGGCGCGTGATGGGCGAGTTCTTTGTGACCCTGTCCCAAGGACTGCCGCGCGCCTTGCTTTTTCCGGATGGCCTGCTCGCCACCCATGGCGGCATTCCGCTGGTGGACCTGCATGCCCAGGGCGCGGCCATCGACAACGAAGCGGCTTACCTGGACTGGCTCAACAGCCCGGCCTGTCTGAAAGACTTCACCTGGACGCGCATCCACCGCCTGCCCAAGAAAGCGCCTGATCGCTATTCCACCGGGGCTCAGTACGGATTTCGTGATTTCGAGGCCTTCTGCCAGCTCAAGCCAGACTGGTTTCCGGTGGCGCGCATGGTCAACGGCCACGAACACCCCCGAGGCGGCTTCGATCCGCACGACAGCTACGTGGTCAAGCCCGCGCTGACCCTGCTGGGCCTGGGCTTTGACGAATCGCGCCCGATGCCCGCCGCCTACGCCCACTACACCGAGGCCCTGCACCTGGCGCAAGGCGTGCCCGACGCACTGCCCGCGGTGATTGCGGTGCCGGTTGCGCGCGAACAGCTTGAAATGATGTACGGCGCGCTGGCGAGCAAGCCCGCCGCTGCGCCGGCCGCAACACCAAGCCCGGCGCCAAGCCTTTCGCCAACTGCGCCATCACCAGCGGCCACCGCGAGCGCAGCTACCGCAGCTACCGCGGCCACAGCAGTGCCCGAGCCCCAAAGCCCTGTCGTCGTCAAGGTTTGATCAGCTCATCGGCGAATTGGCCAATTTGCCTATCCGCCGACGTTCGCATTTTTTAGAAAGACCCCATGGCTGCGCCCACCCAAATTGATCTCGTGCTGGTCATCGACACCAGCGTCAGCATGCGGCCTTGCATTGAGCTGCTCAAACAGCATTTGCGCGAACTGATCCAGCCGGTGCAGGGTCAGGCGGCGAAACTGCGCTTTGGCCTGGTCGGCCTGAGCGCCTCTTCGCAAGACGGCAGCATCGTTTACCGCCCGCAAACCCTGCCCGGCAACAACGACTCCGTGAGCTGGCTCTATGACAACGCGTCGCAGGCCGAATTTCTCAGTGACGACACGGCCAAGGTCATCGCGCGCCTGGACAGCTTGACGGTCTCGGGCGACGAAGACAACTTGCTGGCGCTGGACATTGCGCTGGACCATCCATTCGGGCCAGTGGCCAGCACCAAGCGCGTCGTGGCACTTTTTTCTGACGAAAAGCTTGAAGCCGGCGTGCAGCGCAACGCCAGCAACGCGCTCATCCCGCGCCTGGTGGAAAAACTCCATGCCAGGCGCATCAAGCTTTTTTGCGCCATGCCTTACTCCAACGCGGCGCAGCAACTCGCCGAGGCCAACGGCTCGGAAATCGAGGACCTGGCCGGCGGCCAGGGCCTGGCCTCGGTCGACTTCAAAACCCTGCTGGGGCAAATGGGCAAGAGCATCAGCGTCTCGAGTTTGCAAGGTGGCCTGGAAGAGCGCCATGAACGCGCGCTCTTTGGTCAAGACAAGTGGGTGTACCGGCAAGCCGGCTGGAACGACAGCGATGCTGGCTAAACATCGCCCGACGCTCCCATGCCCCGCCCTTGAGCGAAGCTGCACCGAACAGCTGACTTAGCCCTGCGAGAAAGACCCCCCATGTCCGCCAGCCTGCGCGACCTCAGCGCGACCGATCTCAAGCGACTGGGAGGCCTGCGCGAGCAATGCAGCGCGCCCCTGGCCTGCGTTGAACATGGGGCGCCGCACCCCTGTGAATTGTGCGAACTCGAAGGGCTGCCCGCGCTCAGTTGCACGGCCTGCGGTCACCAGTTCGCCCAGGGCCTGAGCTCCGTGGCCGAGCGGCCCTGCGCCTCGGGCGCCGAGTTCGCCAGCACGGGCCGCATTGCCTTCGAAACCGACGCCATCGCCGCGCTGGCCAAAGAACAGGCCAAACAGGAACGTGACCGGGAACGCGAACTCGAGCGCACCCGCCAGCGCCGCCAGCGCGAAGAAAACGAAGCCCGGGCGCGCCAGGAAGCCCAGGCCCTGCGCGAGCGTGAGCAGGCCGAACGCACGGCGCGCGAGACCCGCGCCCGTGCCGAAGCCGAGCGGCGCCGCGAACGCGAGCGCGCCGAAGCGGCGCGCCTGGCCGAACAAGAACGTGCCCGCGCCGCCGACATCAGGGCCCGGGCCGAAGACGAAAGCCGGCGAGAAAGTGTCGAGCGCAGCGCGCTTGAGGCCGACGCAGTGGGCGAGTCTCGCTCGCAGATCGCCGTGGTTGGCTCCGGGCTAGCCGCACTGGCGGGTGCCGTCATGGCCTGGCGCCTGCCCCTGATCCCGCTGCCTTCGACCTCGTGGCTCTACCTGATCCTCGTTTATGCGCCGGTGGTGCTGATGGCCTGGGCGGTGGGCGCCGCTTCGCTGTACGGCAAGGAAGTGGCCCACCGCAGCTTGCGCTGGTGGAGCGCCCTGCCCTGGGCCTTCTTTTGTTTTGCGTGGCCGGCACTGATCGGCTTGGGGACTTGCTACCTGCTCAGCGAAATTTTCTCCGGCGGTGCCTACTTCAAGGCGCTGCTGTATGTCTCGCTGGTAGTGGGTATTGGCGTGGCCACCATGATGCATGGCGGCGTGGCCTTCAGCATGGACAAGCCCTGGCCCAGCGCGGGTGTGCAGCCCGCCTTCAAGGGCAAGCGCAGTTGGTGGTTATGGCTGGGCGTGGTGCTGACCGTGTCGCTCAATTCGGCGCTTTGGCAGGGTCAGACCTTGCCACTGCCCGGGGCCGACGACACACCCCAGGCTGCCAAGCGCGCAGCCGCGGCACCACTGCTGCCGCTGCTCGGCGCGCCGTCAAGTTCATCCAGCCGCAGCAAGACCAGTGGTGTGTGCATTGGCAAGCCCAATCCCGCCGAGTGCGTGCGCGGCCAGCTCGGCCGCAGCGACAAGCTCAGCCCCGACGATCTGCGTGCGGCGGCCAGTCAGTCGCTCGGGCAAGTGGTCGCGGCGGTGAACGCTGTCGACGATCTGGGCAAAATCCCGGCGCAAACTGCCATGCCGGCCGCCGACGCGGCCATCAAGCTGATCAACGAACTGCCCAAACCCCAGCGGGGCGACCGGTCTGCCGCGCGCGTGCTGCTCACTCAGGGCCTGAACCTGTTTAACCAAAACGGCAGCACGGCCGACGCCTTGCTCCTACTCAAACGCGCCCACCAAACCGACCCGCTGGATGTGCAGATCGTCAACGACCTGGCTTACGTCCAAATGAAGACCGGCCAACTGAGCGAAGCCGAAGACAACTTGCTCGCCACCTTGATGCTCGCACCCAAGCGCGTCAGCGCCTGGGTCAACCTGGCGCAATTACGCACCACCTCCGCCCCCACTGACGCACGCGCCATCGACGAGGCGGCGCGCTACATGGTGGTGGCCTATTGGTTTTCCAGCGACCGGGTCAAGACCGTGAACTTCATCAAAGACCAAATCAAGTCCGGCAATGGCTCGACGCCCTTTGCGCAAGCGTGCTCAAAGACGTTGGAGCGAATTGGCGCTGCGGGGAAATAGACGGCTGACCGTGCCCGATGATCCACCGATACACCCTGACCCTCCAAATGCATCAGTCGATCGGCTGCAAAGTCTCTCGCTCTTGGTCAAGCGCGCTGCCGCCCTGCCGGCCGCTCGCGCGGATAACGCGAACACCGAAGGAAGTAGGTTGGCATGAGCTTTGATGTAGCCGGGTCGCTCAACAAGAAAAAAGCCACCCCCGACATCGTTTTTCTGTTGAACGCCACGGGCAGCATGCGTGGATGCTTTCAGGCCGTGACACAGTGCATCGCGGCGGTCGTTGACGCCCTCGGCAAACCGGACGCCTACGGGCGCGTGCTGATCGAAGACTGGCGCGTCCGGGTGCTGACCTACCGCGACCGACTGACCGATGGCTCCTGCTGGTTCATCGACAACCCGTTCACTGGGGACATCACCGAAGTCAAGTCGCAACTCGCGGCTCTTGAAGCCAAAGGCGGCGGTGACGAACCCGAGTCGCTGCTGGACGCCATGTACACGCTGACGCAATGGTCGGCCGCCGAAAAAGGCGTCACCCCCTCGCCCAGCGGCTGGCGCCACCTCCACGATGCGGCGCGGGTGGTCGTGATCTTCACCGATGCCAGTTGCCACCCCAGCTTCAAGACGGCGGCAGGCTCGGACGGCTCGGTCGACGACCTGATCCTGGCCTGCCAAGCCAGCAAGCTCAGGGTGCTCCTGCATGCGCCCGAAACGCCGCTGTACGGCGACCTTGCTGCCATGAACGGCCTGGAGTGGGAACCAATGGGCAGTCTGATCGACAACCCGGTCCAAGCTCTGAATGACTACACCCGCAACACCGAAGCTTTGCGCCTTGCGTTGGTGGGGCTCGTCGCGCGAAACATAGCGATCTAAAACGGCTGAGGCGTAACAGTGTTCGCCTACTGGCAAAGACCTGACCAGACCTGTTAGCCGCCTGCTTCCCGACGCTTTTTCCGCGCACAGGAGGCGCAAAACCATGACCATGACAATCCAGCATATTGACGCGCTAGCACGCGAAAAGCGCCGTGATGTGGCCTACATTGAATTTCGTCGCCCGGCTGCGCGCCAGCGTCGAGTGGACGCCTGGGATGACGACAAGCTGGTGACGCAGTGGAAAGATCTGGCGTCGCGGCGAAAAATCGTTCAATGGCTCGATGCGCAGGCCATTGGCTACCAGCCGTGCGCCGAGTTTGCTGACGAAGGCCGGATGCTGTCGTACCGCGGGCAGTTGTACATCGACCTGCCTGTTGACGCGAGCTCACCGGCTTTTCAGGCGCTGACGCTGTTTCTGGAAAAACCCGATGGGCGTGCGCGTTTGGCCGGCGTCAAGTTTCTGCGCTGCACGCTGGCGCAGGCCATGACGAACGCAGCCCATGATGAGCCCGGCTTTTGGGAACGTTGGGCGGAAACGTTTTAGGATCAAGCCGGCAAGTGGTGCGCACCCGGCGCGGAACCCCGTATTTCAATTGACGTTTGACGCGGCCATAAGCGCCCCGCTGCCGGGTGAGGGCTGCGCGGCCGCTGATCACAGTGATCGACCCATCGCAGCTACCTGATCGGCCATGACGAACGCCGCCCGCGATGAGCCCGGCTTTTGGGAACACTGGGCGCAAACGTTTTAAGCCGCAGCCGGCGCCCTCACAGCGACCCACTACCGGGTGGGGGCTCAGTCGTCCGACTCGACCACCCGGCTCATACTCACGCGGCCCTGCCGCCAGCTGTCATCTTCGTCGGCCACCGCGGCCGGGAGTTCCGTGCAGTTCTCCAACGACATGGTTTTCATGTGGGTTGCCAGCGCCACCGTGCAAATGTCCGCCAGGGGAAAGCAAGCCGGCAGGCTCAAGGCCTGCAGTGCGCCCAGGCGACCCAGCGGCAAGATGTCTTGCAGCGTTCCCTGGCAGTGGTAGAGGTCGAGCTGTTCGAGTTGAGGCAGGCCAGACAGCGGCCCAATGTCAGACACCGAGCGCGCGCGGATCGTGAGCGTGCGCAGTTCGGTGAGCCCGGCCAGGGGCCTGAGGTCGCTGAGTTTGTCGGAGGCGATAGTTAAATTCTGCAAGGACTTCAAACCGGCTATAGGGCTTAGATCACTCAATTCGTCGAGCGTGCCCAGGTGCAGGTCCTGCAACTGCGTGAGCTCGGCCAGCGGCGACAGGTCCGTGACTTGATGATGCCCGAGCCTGAGCCGCTCGAGCTTGTGCAGTGTCTTGAGTGGCCGCAAGTCAACCAGGTCTTGGCTCGTTGAGGTCAGGTCCAGGCGGCGCAGTTCGGTCAGGCCCGACAGGCCACGCAGATCCAGCAGCTCAGAGCTTGCGCCACGCAAGGTCAGTTCCTGCAGTTGCGGCAGGCCCGCCAGTGCCGACAAGTCGATCAGACCCGAAATCGGCAGGCGCAGCTTTCGCAGACTGGTCAGCGTCGATAAAGGTGAGGCATCGCGCAGCCCCTTGCACCAGCCCAGATCGAGGTCTTGCAACGCGGTCAGCCGCTGCAAGGGCTGCACGTCCGACAGAGAGATCGTCAGGCCACTGAATGACAGCCGGGTGATGGTGTGATGGTTTGTTGAGTGACACAGCCCATACACGGCTACCCCCATGCGGTGCTCGGCCCTGACTTTGCCGAGTACCTCGCTGTCGGCAGCCATTTCGATGAGGCCCTCCTCGTTTTGCGACAGGCCCTTGGCGACGATCTCCAACAGCGCAGGGTCATCGAGCGAGACAAGCGCCTGCAGGCCCAGCGCCACGCTATCCCAGTCGGGTGATGAATACAGCTTGCGCGCAGCCGCGAGGTATTTTTTCTGCTCCGGGGTCAGTGCCATGAGGTCATTTCTTTGAGTTTGGATTCATTTTAAAAAACATCGGTCTACAGCTGAATTTTTGCACTTGTAGCGCCGATCAAACAGCGTGATCTACGAACAAAACCAAAGCAGTTATCATCATCGGCCGACGCAAAAACCACTTCCGGATCACACCATGCAAGTTGCCCAATTTACCCTGAACGAGCCCGATGATGACGGCGACATGAGCGCCGAATTTTCGCTGCAGGTTTTCAATTCCAGCCAGGTCGACATACGGCTGGTCAAGTCCACCATCTTGTTCGCCAACCAAGAAGGCCTGGTCTTCGCTTCCAATGAAGATGAGTCGGAAGTTCGCATCGAGCCCGACTCGGATGAGACCCTCGGCATTTCGCTGTCCTGGATCAAGTCGATTTACTGCGCTGGTGCCACCGACGGCGTCTCGGCCAAAGTCGCCGCCACACTTTACAGCCGGGAGTGGCTCAAGTTAGGCAGCTCGCCAGTGCCTAAAAACGAGACGGACCTGGTCGCCCTTAAACCAAAGTTCAAATCCAACCACATCAGCCCTGCGCTGAAAGTGCTGGTCAGCCGGACCAAGCCTGATGACGACGGGGATATCAATCTGGAGTTCCGGTGCGCGGTCACCAATGCCTCGGACCAGCCCCTGGGCAAGGTGATGCTCAAAGCCGAATTGATCGACGAAGACGATTCGATTTTGAACACCAGCACGGGCGACACCGATCTGGCCCCCCGACAAGCCAAGCTGATCGAATGCTCAATGTGGAACCTCAAACGCAGCGTGCTCAAGGGTGCCCAGTTGAAATTTTCAATGGCCGTTTTTGTGCCCGTGTTGCAGGAAGAATGCGAGGCCACCTCGGCCAGCGCGTAGTGATGCCTGCGCCCGAAGCTCAGGAAAACGCCTACCTGGCCGGTCTGCGCGACCTCCTGGCCGACCGCGAGTGGCCAACGGTGTTGCAGGCCGTCGAGCTGGCCATCAGCCTCGACGAGCAAGACTGCCTGCAGCCGCTGCTCGAAGGGGTGTCGATCGAAGAGGGCCGGGTTCACTATTCACCCGCCTGGGCCCTGACCAACCGGATTCGCATTGGCAATCGCAGCAACGCCGCTTTGCTGGCCTTGTCGCTGCAAGCCGATCAGCCGCTCAAGCAGGTGCGCGTTCTGGATCTTTCAGACCTGGAAGACTTGAGCGATATTGCGCCGCTGGCGCAGGCCCGCAACCTGACCGATTTGCGCCTGCCCCAGCTCAATGACAGCAGCGCCCGTGGCGTGTTGGCAGGCATGACCGAGTTGCGCAAGCTGACCGTGGCCGACTGCAGCGCGCTCAGCGAGCTGCCCGACTTCAGCGCGATGCCCCAGCTCGAGCACCTGGCCTTGAGTGTTTGCAACTGCAGCGACATGCGCCCCCTGGCGGCCTTGCCCCATCTGCGCGTGCTGGCACTGCGCAGCTTTGAAGGCTTGAGCACGCTGGTGGCGATCAGCGGTCTGAGCCGGCTCGAGCGCCTGTCGCTGACCGACTGCCCCGCGCTTGATGACCCCTCCGGCCTTGAGGGGCTGCTGCAGCTCAAACGCCTGACGCTGAGTAATTCGGGCCAGGGCGTCTTACGTCTGCCCCTTGCCAAACTCACAGCGCTGGAAGAGTTGAGCCTGTGCGACTTGTCCTGCGCCTGCGTGCTCAATGAGCTGGACCAGCTCAAAGCCTTGAAGGTGCTGGACCTGAGCGGCTCCAGCCAGCTGTACTGCCTGTTCGCGCTGCTGGGCCTGGAGGCCCTGGAAGAACTCACGCTACCTGACCGGATCGACACCGGCCCGGATGCGACCCAAGCGGCCTTCCTGGCCTCGCTCAAGCTGCTGATGGGCAGCAAGCGCCAGCAAGGTCATTTTTCAGATGCCGACGTCAAACCGGCGGTGGCGGCGCTGGCCCTGCTTGATGCGCTGGCGCTGATGCCGGGCAGCGACAGCGCGTTCAGCTGGATCGGCATCCGGGGTGTTTTGGCAACCGTGCTGACCGCCGGGGGAGCGGCGCTGGCCGACAGCGTCTGCGATCAAATCGCCCTGCACGGCCCAAGACTTCACGTCGGCCAGCGCAACCGCCTGCGCCAGCTGTGGCAAACCTATGGCCAGGCCGCCTGGACGGACAACGCCTTGCTCAAAGTCATCGTGGCTGCGCCCAAGGTTGGCCTGGCCAGGGTCATGACAGTCGACCTGAGTGAATTGGCGCTCTCAGACCTGAGCATGCTCGCGCCGCTAGAGCAACTGAGGGAGGTCCGGCTGGCAGCCAACAGCGCCCGCCTGGAGCTGCCACCAGCGCTGCAAGCCGCCGGTTGCCAACTGGTGTACGCCCAAGCCAGCGACGGCACAACGAGTTAAAAGACAACAGCCCAACCCAAGAAAAGGCACACCTGCAATGAGCGAATCAGTCACCACCTACGGCTCCCAACTCGACTCCGAATCCGTCACCCGGGCGCTGGAACACATCTTCAGGGCCAACCTGGCCAACGAAGAGCGCACCGCCAAAGAAGACCCCAAAGGCCAGGGCATGCGCCCGACCCCGATCTGCATCTGGGGCCTGCACGGGATTGGCAAAACTGCGGTGGTCAAGTCGTTTGCCAACGCCAACGGCTGGAAATTCAGGTACTGCGCGCCGGCCCAGTTCGAGGAAATGGGCGACCTGCACGGCCTGCCGGTGCGCAGCGATCCCAACCCGAATATCAGCGGCGACGAGACCACCATCTACATGCCGCCCGAATGGGTGCCCAAGCCAGACGACGAGGGCCCCGGCATTTTGCTGCTCGACGACTTGAACCGGGCCGACGACCGCATCCTGCGCGGCACCATGCAGCTGCTGCAGGAGTTCGAAATGTTCTCCTGGAAGCTGCCGCCCAAATGGCAAATCGTCTGCACCGCCAACCCGGAGGGCGGCGACTACTCGGTCAGCACCATGGACGACGCCATGCTCACGCGGATGCTGCATGTCACGATGATTTTTGACCTCAAGGCCTGGTCGCGCTGGGCCTCGGCCAACGGGGTCGATGCCCGCGGCATTGCCTTTGTGCTGACCTACCCCGAGGTGATCACCGGCAAGCGCACGACGCCGCGCACGCTGGCCCAGTTCTTCGCCCAGATCAGCTCGATTGCCGACCTGAAAAAAGAGCTCGAACTCGTCAGCATCCTGGCGAACAGTTCGCTGGACATGGTGACCGCCACCACGTTTGTGGCCTTCGTCAACGACGACCTCGAACAGCTGATCAACCCGGCCGATATTCTGGACGCGCCCAAGTGGGCACCGGTGGCCGAGCAGATCAAGAAATTGGCCAGCGGCAAGGGTGACGCCAAACGGGTCGACCGCATCGCCACGATCTGCACGCGCTTGTACCTCGAGCTGTCCGCGCCGGTCTACAAGCCCAAGGCCAAACATGCCGACAACCTGGTGGAGTTCCTGATGCACGCCGAGCTGCCCAACGATCTGCGTTTTAGCCTGCACCGCGACCTGGTGGCCCTGGGCGGCGAGATCCCGGGCATGCTGCGTTCACCCAAGCTGGCCAAGCTCATTCTCGGGGGTATTTGATGGCGAAGGCGGCTGTCGCGGCGGCCTCGCCGCAAGACGTTTCGCAGGAGCTCAGTCGCAGCATCGTCGCCATTTTGCTCAAAGAGCCGTTCTACGGGCACTTGCTCGGTGGCGTGGTGCGGCGCATTGACGAGTCGGTGCCCACCGCCGCCGTGGCGCTGACGCCGCAGGGCTTGCAGCTGATCGTCAACCCGAATTTTTTCATGCACGAGCTCAAGCGCGACGAGCGCGTGGCTGTCATCAAGCACGAGGCCTTGCACCTGGTCTTTCGCCATTTGTACCGGCCGCTGTTTCAAAACGGCAACCAGCAGATATTCAACATTGCCGCTGACCTGGTGGTCAACCAGCATGTCGCGCCCTGGCCGCTGCCCGAGAACGCCGTCACGCTCAAACTGTTCCCCGACATGGACCTCAAGGTCAACCAGAGCCTGGAGTGGTACTACAAAAAACTGACGGACCTGCATCGGAAAACGCAGGACCAAAAGAAAACACCGGGCAAGCCAGGCCGTCAAGGATCAAGCAAGGGCCAGCCAGACAGCGGCCAGAGCGAGTCCCCGCAAAGTGCCGAGGCGCTCGAGAAACTGATGGGCCAGGCCCTGCAGGGCGACCACAGCCTCTGGGCTTCGGCGGGCGGCGAAGGCTTTGCGCAAGGCGAGCCCGGCTCGTCCGACCCGGTGCTGACCGAGAGCCTGAGAAAAGCCCTGGAATCGGACCTGGAGCGTCACCTGTTGCGCGCGCGTGACCAGACCAACGCCAAGCGCTGGGGCGACATGCCTTTGGGCATTCGCTCGGCGCTCGACGAGATGGCCGAGCAACGCAAGCCGCAGGTGGACTGGCGGCGCACGCTGCGGCTGTTTGCCTTCAGTGGCTACCGCACCTCGATCACGGCGACCAAGCGGCGCATGTCCAAACGCTTTAACACCTTCCCCGGCATCCGCATCCAGCGCGAACAGCGCGTGGCGGTGGTCATCGACACCTCGGGCTCGATCAATGCGGCGGCGCTGGAACTTTTTTTCGGTGAAATTCACGGCATCTGGCGCACCGGCGCCGAGGTGGTCGTGATCGAGGCCGACGCCGCAGTTCAGCAAAGCTACCCCTACAAAGGCAAGCCGCCCAAAGGCGTCAAGGGCGGCGGCGGCACCTCGTTTGACCCCGCACTGCAATGGCTGACCGAACCCAGGAACGGCCGCTTTGATGCCTGCATCTACCTGACTGACGGTTATGCGCCCGAGCCCAAGGTGCGAGCCCGCTGCCCCTTGCTCTGGGTGATCACGCCCGGCGGACGCACGGGCGAGCACCTCAAGTCCGGGCGCGTGGTCTGCCTGCCCGAGCTGTAGGCCAGCGCGCCTGGCCGTCCAGGTACGGCACGCGGTCAGTGCGGCCTGAGCATCCGCAGGCCACGGTCCAGGCTGAAGGTCGGCCCCGGCCGGATGTCGGGCACCCAGACGCCCCAGCGCCCTTGGTCAAATAGCTCCAGCGCCAAGGGGCCTGCGGCCGAATCCATCGGTCGGCACAAAGGGGGGCAGTCTGCGGCGCAGCTGGCGAGTCGCCACAGCTCGCGCGCCAGGGCCTGATCCTGCCTCGCCACCAGGAGCCCGAGCCGGATCAGCCACGGCCAGGGCAGCGGACGGGCGCGCTCTGCGAGGCAGGCCTGTATACGGCCGAGCGCGGTGGACGGCGAGGCGTCTAAGCGCAAGGCCAGGGCGACGATCTGCAGTCTGTCATCGTCGGGCGTCTTGAGCGCAGCGTTGTCCAGCCCGCTCAGCGCGCGCTCGGTGTCACCGGCCTGACAGCGCTGATCGGCCCTGACGATGTGGCCGAACGCATCGGCCGGCGACAAGTCCAGCAGGACCTCCAGCGCCTCGGCCATCAAGGCGGCGGCCTGGAGCCGGTCAAAGTGGGGGTACGGCTTGGAAGGCTGCTGATCGGCATGCAAAAAACAGATCCATTGACGCCAGCTGGCAGCGTCTTGCGGGCGGACCTGGCGCTGCGCCTGCAGCATGGCGGGCGTCGACCCGTGCTGGCGGTGGCTTGCCATTTCGGCCGCAACGATATCGCGCCAGACCAGACTGTCGACCTCGCGCCAGGTGGGGTCGTCGATGTTGCGTATCGCCACGGCGCTGTCAGTGTTGATCTCGGTATCGCTGTCTCGATGCGGCTCAAGGGTCATGGACAGCACAAAACACTTCTCAACCTCCTGCGCACTCCAATGCTGATAGCCCGGTTGGCGCCAGCGCCGGGGCAAGGACCAGCAGGCTGCGGCATCGGTCAGGCCCGAAGTCCGCGCCAGCGGCTCCAGCCGGGCTGGCGACTGGCTTTGCCACAAATCAATCGCACCCTCGGCAGACCAGGTGGCGAGCTGACCTGCGCCCAGGTCGCAGGCACCGGCCAGCGGCGCACCGTTGCCCACCAGCAAGGTAGCCAGGCAAGGACGCCGGCCCGACCAGGATGGCTTGACGATCACGGCCCGGTCTACGCCGCCCGCCGGGCACGCCAGAAAATCAAACTCGCCCAGCGGCCAACAAAGCCCGGCCAGCGCGGGGTCGGGCCCTTGTCCAGTGTTGAGTAATCCCACCGGCCGAACCCCCTCCCACCAGGCGACGCTGCCGATGTTCGCGCTCATGCCCCAGGTCACAAAGCGGCCAGAGCCCAGGCCCACGGCACCCAGGACCTGGTGGTGGTGGACCTGGGGCAGCACCGTCACAGCGCAGGTGCCGAGGTCGATGAGAACCAGTCGCCCGTCGGGGGCGTCGGCCGCGTCTACATAAAAAGCCACACAGGCCAGCGGACCGACCCGCCACAACCCCATGACGTGGGCTTGCGGTGGCGCAAACGACAGACGGGAAGGCAACAGCGACGGTCCAGATCCAGGCCCAGAGGCCCCCTGCCCCATCGCCACAAGCAGCAACTCGTTCACGTTGGCGCCGGGCGCGCCGTACAAGGCCAGCGCGCCGTCCAGACCGAAGACCTGCCCGATGTCCCAGGGCGCATCGCCGCGCATCAGCACGCGCGCCGTCGCCAGTTCAATGAGCTGCCAGCCCGACCGGTGCCAGGCCAGCACATGCTGCTCGTCGATGACCGCCACCCGCTCAATAGCGCGTCCCACGTCACCCGAGCACTGCGCGGCCTGACCCGACAGCGGCCAGACCTGGAAGCGACCGTCGGTGTGCCATTGCAACAGCCTGCGCCCGGCCAGCCACATCCAGCCTGGGCAGGGTGAAGCACCGGCTGCCGGCATGAGCGCCAGGTCAGCGGGCGCCTGGTCCCATGCGGACAAGTCCAGCGCGAGAAGCCGCTCGAACGTCATGCGGGCATGCAACTCGCCCGATTGGCAATCCCAGATTTCAAGGTCCTGGCCGGCATCGCTGCTCACCACCACCCACTGCGGGCTGAGCCGCCAGAGCGACAGCCGACCCGCCAGGCGGCTGCTCAAACGCAGGCGCTCAGGCAACTGGCTCAAGCGACTCGCGCCGGCCACACAAACCACCGGTGACCAGTCGATGCGCTGCTTGGCCAGCCATTGCCTGGCCGCTCGGTGGGCATCCTCTTGCGCGGGCTCGTCAAGCGCGAGCTGCAGCAAGACGCGGTGCCGGGGCCAGAGCGCATGCCAGGGCGCGTCAGCCAGCCGATTCAGGCCGGCGCTCAGCCAGCGTCGCCACGAGCCCCGCAGCGCACCCAGGTCGTCAGCCAGATCCACCTGACGGCCCGCCGCGACCTTGGCCATGCCAAAGCCAAAGTCAGTCAGCAGTTCGGCCAGAGCCTCCTTCTGCCCGGACCTGGCCAGTTGCCAGGGCTGCTCCATGACCCGGCGCAGGGCCGCGCTGTCCTGCGTGCGGCCAATCGCGGTTCTGTGGAACAGATCGCTCTGCCCGGGCGCGAGCTGCCCGAAGGTCTGCGCCAGATGCCCATGCAGAGCCCGCCCGTGGCCGCTGGCCCGCCCCAGCAGAAGGGTCTGCACCACCTGCGTGAACTCCCGATGAAAAAAACGATGCAGCAGCGCGCCGTCGGTGCTCGCCAGGCCGAGGTAGGGCCGCAAATCAAAATAAAGCCGCGACCACAAAATCGGCGGCAAGCGCGTGGGATGCGCCCATTTGCGCTCGGTCTGCTCCTGGCCGGCGAACTCTTGCCTGACCTGCGGATCGGTGCCCAAAGCCAGGCTGAGTTCATCTTCGGCCAGGCCGAAGCGGCTGGCGGCCAGATAAGACAGCGCGCGCTCGGCGAAGATCCGCAGGTGTCCGGCGCGCCGTGTCAGACGCTGAACCAGCCGCTCGACCATGCCCTCCACGCTTTCGGGCAGGACCAGGGGCGCCTGCCATGAGGGCCAGCTTCTGGCCTCCTCGTAGGCCAGTTTGAGCCACAGCGGCTTGCCCGTACGGGCGAAGACCTGGAGCACAGCGTCCTTTTGCGCTGGCGTCAGGCGCCGACCCTGCGTGGGCGCCGTGCCGGCATTCACCCACGCCTCCTGCGCCGAGGCCAGCCACGCGTCTAGCATCTGCGCACCCTCGGCCGCCGTCATGGGCGGCACCGCCAGCACGCTAAGCGCCAGGCGCCTGGGCAGCACCGCGGCGCCAGAACCGGGCCGGGTGCTGATCACGAGGCGAACATGCGCGGGCAAGCTGGCGGCAGGCCACTCCAGCAACCAGGGCGTATCGGCGCTGTCGAGCTGGTCCAGCGCATCCAGGAACAGCCGCAGCGGACGGCACCTGCTGGCATACGCCAGCGCCCGCTCGAAAGCCGCCATGGCTTGCCTGACGTTGCCGGACGCTGGCGCAGTCGGCTGCGCATAGGCACTGGCCAGGTCGGCCGTGAGCGAGTTCAGCAGCGTGATCAGCGATTGGCTGCCGGGCACAGCACCGATGAAGCGAGCCATCACCACCGGAGTGCAAGCCGGCTCAGTCGGCTCGGTCGGCTCAGTCGGCTCGGTCGGCTGCAACGCGGCCAGCGCACTGGCCCGCGCCAGCAAGGCCGACTTGCCACTGCCGCCCTCGCCCAGCACCACCAGCGGCGCGGCAAGGCCCGGCTGGTCGATGTAGGCCTTGATCGCGGACAAAAGCGACTCGCGCCCGCGAAAGTTGCGCGCGCGCTCCTGTGCAAACGCCTGATGCTGCCGCGCCTGCGCCTGGTCATCGCCCTGGGTCGCCAACAAATCGAGCTCGCGCGCGATCAACTCGGTCTGATGGGTCAGGAAGGCGGCGCAGAAGTCGTCCAGATGTTCGCCACTGACGCCCCCGTCCACCCAGCGGGCCGCCACCTCGTGCACCTTGCCGGGCAGTTGCTGGCGCAGCGTAGACACCAGCGCTTCAAGCTGCTGCCGCGCCTGGGGCAGCAGCTGCCCGCGCTCGCCGTCCCAGTCGACGAAGGCCCTGGCCGAATCGTCCGTTGGCAAATTGGCGATGCGCCGGACGTACACATGCACATGGTCCGCGGCGTCAAGCGCATGCTGCGGATCAAGCGCGCCCAGCGCAATTTCCTGGTGCGTGGCCGACGCGAAGTACGGCAGGCGCTCATCGGCCGTAAAGCCGGCCGCCTCGGCGGCACGGCGCAGGGCCTGCCGGGTGCGCGCGTGGCTGGCCTGACTGGCGAGCGGATCGGCCTGGGACGCAAGGAGCCAGTAGACCGGCGGCACGGCGTTGAGATCGGGCTCGCTCCGGTAGGCCCGGCCAATGGTCTGCCCGTCGGCGGGGCTGGCCGCCGCCATCAGACGCTGCCAGTGCCCCAGAGGAATGCGGGCGGGCACTGGCTCCCAGCCATAACGCTCACCGAGCAGCACAGCAAAATTGGGACGAGGCGACAGGGTCTGGCTGCGCCGCACTTCCTCCAGGCAGATGCGCATGGTGTCATGCTCTTGCTGGGCAGCCTCGGTGATACCCCAGCGCAGGTCAATGGCCTGAAAGCGAGCGCCCCGCTCGGCACAAAACGCTTCCAGACGGGGGAACACCGTCCTTTGCAAGGCTTCACGCTCAGCCAGAAAGTCGCTGAACGTGGAGCTGATGAACAGGCGAAAAGTTCGGGTGGAGAGGGTCATTGAAATTGATCTGAGGCAGCGGGTCCAGCCAGCCCGGGCGGCGCTCTAACCCACTGTAACCGAGCAAGCCTGGATGGCCGCGTGGCTTTGCCACTCGCCATGACGACCTGGAACTCACTTACCCGGAGCGACGCACCCATTCACTCACACCGGGTTCCAGCCCTTTTTGATGTTGGCCGCAATCATCTCGTCGGCGATCTGCATGGCGCGGGCCTCGTCGGGGGCGGGTTTGACCTCGCGGTCCAGCGGCGTGGCGCGGCCGGCGCTGAAGTCGCTCCAATGAACCACGTAGGCCGGGAAATCGGCCACGGCTTCTTTGTTGGTTTTCCAGACCAGCAACTTGCGCACGGCCGTCTGGCCTTTGGCCTCCTTGGTCCAGACGGCGCGCCGGAGCAAAGTGCTTTGGGGCAATTCGGCAGCAGGCGCAGCCTGAGCGGTCGCCGCCAGATAAGCCTGCACCTGGGCGAACCGGACGTCCTGCACATTGACGGCCTTGTCGGTACGCAAGCGGCTCAAGACCGGGTGCAGCAGGCGTGGCGAGGCGGCCATGCCCGCAGATTGCCAGCCCTCTGGCGCCAGGGTCAACACGGGAGACGTCGGTTCACGACCATCAGAAAGTTCACCCTGCAAGTCGGTGACCACCACCTCAGCGACCAGCTCGGGGCGAACAAAGGTGTACAAGCCGCCGCTGTCGCTGGCATGGCGCACCTGCGAGGCGAGCGTCAAAGGCGCCAGTTGCAAGCGCAACGCCTGCCGCTCCTGCGCCGAGCCGAGGTTGCCGCAGGCGCCCAACAGCACCATCGCGCCATCTTCGCGCAGCAGCCCGAGCAAGATCGAGCGCACCAGATCGGGCTGATCGACTTTGGTGGTGAAGCCGATGACGGCCGCGTCAATGCTGACGGAGGGCTTGAGCTTGTGGATGATGCCGTTGTCGAGACGAACAATCAACCCCTCCTGTTCACCGCTGAGCACCCGTGTGTCAAAGCGGCTGCGAACGTCAGCGGCCGTGTGAAGTAACTCGGTGGCCACGACGCTCAGGTGTGAGCCACCCGGAATGATCTGGCTCAGGCTGGCCAGCCGTTGCTCGTAAGCTGTCTCCGGCTCGCCGCTGTGATCGCGCAGCAGGTCGAAGGCCGAAAACAGCACGGCGTCGGCGCCGCCGCCATCGTCACGCCCCATGGCAAACGCCAGGTCGCCAACGCGGGCGCGGCGTCCATCCACCCTGGCGTGCAACTCACCGGCGATGACCGTGCCCTCGGCCAGGTGCTGCGCCTGCGCCAGCACGGGCACATCGCCGGCGATCACTTCGCCTTTGGCATTGGTCAACAACAGATCGCCCTGCTGCCTGACCAAAAACCACAGCTCGCCATCGAGCTTGGTAGACACCCACATGCGCCCGGCACTGAGCTGCTCGATGTCGGTGCTCGGCAAAGGCCGGTAGTTGCCGGCCACGCGGCGCTTGTAGCCGGCCAGCAGGTCGAGCAGGGCCGCGTCCTCAAGCCGCGCCTGCTGAATGCCTTGGCCGAAAGGACGGCCGCCTGAATAGGTTTTTGCTTGCATCGCTTTATCCTGCCTTGGCCGATGGGGGGGCGGGCTGCACCGGCTTGGCGGCGGCCGGCATTTTTAACTCCATGTCACTGAGCAACAGGGACAGGCGGTAGGCCTTGCCCTGGGTCCGCCCCTCGAGAAAGCCGCGGTAGGGCCGGCCATTGGCCTGAAAGATCAGCGGGCCGCTGCCCTTCTCGCCGGTGCCCAGCAGCATCAGCGACTGGCTGGACTCGAGCTCGCTGGCCATGGCGTAAAGGTAGTCGTAGCTCAGGCCGTCGAGATGCTGCAACTTCAGGCGCCGCTTGAAGGCAAAACGCCTGAGCGCATCGGCCAGCGGGATTTTTCGGCCCGTCCAGCGCACCGGCGATTCGGCGTTGACGTTGGCATCGGTCTCGACCGGCTCTCGCCGCTCTTTTTCTGTGCCATCGGCATTGATCAGGAGTTCCATGACCCGTGGGTCGGTGTACAAAAGCTCGCCGTCACCGTCGAGGTAGACCGTCTGGGTCTGCTCAATGAACATGCCCACCCGCTCCATGTCGACCTCGGGGTCGCCGGCGATCAGCTGCTGCGCATAGTCAGGCCCAAAACGTCGCGCCAGCGCCGCGCCGGTGCCCGACTCCGCCGCCGCCACATAGCGACGAAAAACAACGGCTTCCCCGGGCAAACGCAACACCGGCGGCGGTGCGGCCTTGACGGGCGCGATGCCGATCGTGGCGTCGCGCCCCTGGGCGTTGGTGAGGTGCAAGGCGTGGGTCATACGGGAATTCCAGGTGTCGTCAACAGGTGTGAATCAGTGGCTGAAGCGGTGGCTACTCGCGGGGCGAATGCAAGCGAAAAACGAAACGGCTCAAAGCGCGTCAAAGCGCGTCAAAGTCCAGGTCGTCGCTGACCTCTTCAAGCGCGGGCGCCGCGTAGGTCTGCCCCTCCTGCACCCAGTCAAACTCGGCCGGCTGTCCGACCAGCGCGAAATAGCCTTCGTCGTTGTGCAAGATGTGCGCGGTCTCCACCTCGAGCCCGGTGACGTAGTTAAAGGGGCAGCTAAAGGCCTGACCCGACTTCAGACTCTGCTCGAGCGCGGCGTCGATCTGCTCGGGCTGCAGGCTGTAGATGCTGCGCAACTCGAAATCAATCAATGCAGCCGGCAAAAGCGGCCCCGACAAGGCCTGCGCCACGCCGAGGGTCGAGGGCTTGGGTTCAATGACAGCGCCCTTCGCGTCGAGTCCGACCAAAGCAGCGCGCGCCACCGAGTGCCCCGCGGCCGTGAAATAGCCCTGCGCCGTCATGCCCGAGGCGAGCAACTGGCGCCCGTCCGGTGTCAGCGCCGCGCGCGTGCATGGGCGCCCTTGCGCGTCCAGCATCACGCGCCGGCGGGCGCCGTAAATATCACTGCGTTCGAGCAGATGGATGGCAAAACTCGAACTCGCAGCGCCGAACTGAACGACCAGAGGTTTGGCCATGTGATGAACTCGCTTTCATGAAAAATGGCCGGCCTGGCCGGCAAGCGTGCGGCGTTGCTCACAAGCCAGGACTTCTTGCCGACGTGGCCACCCAAGACATCAAACCAATGACTTAAGGCCACTGAAAGTGCCCACGAGACCGGGGTGAATCGCTTACAAAAATATCATAATGCATCTGCTCACCACCACCCTCATGACCACGGTTGCGGCTAAGCCAAAGCCAGCGCTCTTCCTTTATTTTTTCACCGTTTTTTATGGCCACTACCCCAGCACGCCTGAAGCCACTCAAGGCCGAAGCCTCCCGCATTTTCAAATTGTGCCTCGCGCCAGACCGGCTGGTGGCCTTGCAAGGCCTGGAACTGGCGGCCAGTCTGGACGCCCCCCTGGAAGGCGTTCTCGACGAAGTCAGCGTCGACCCCGCCACAGGCGAGTTGCTGCGCGGCAAGCGCTTCACAGGAACTGACAAAACCCAAACCATGCTGGACGCGCTGCTCATGCAGCAACTGGCGATGGCGGGCAAGGGCTCGGCGCCGTATGAGTTGCGCCAGCAGGTGCGCCGGCTCAAGCTGGCCTGCCCCGTGGTGCCCGACCTGAGTGGATTGACGCGGCTCGAAGTTCTTCACATGACCTTCAGCCCGGAGTTTCATGGCGATGACCTGGCGCTGCTGGGAAAACTGCCCGAGCTCACTGAGCTGAAGATCGCCGGCAGCTCGCTCTGGAGCGCGCAAGGCAGGACATCACTGAGCAGCCTCCAAGGCCTGGATGCACCCAGGCTGGAGAAAATAGATGTCGCCAACCTCGACCTCAAAGACATCGGGGCACTGGCCCTCTGCAAAAAGCTCAAGCACGTGAACCTGCCGGGTCATGACGGGCTGCTATCGATCGATGCGCTGAAGGCCTCCGCACCTTCCCTCGAGTACCTGGACCTGTCCTGGTGCCACAACATCAGCTCGCTGAAGCCGCTGGCCCTGGCGCGCAAACTGCAACACCTGGACATCAGTGGCCTCAATCAAATCAGCGCGCTGACCGATCTGAAGAAGTGCCTGGCCTTGCAGACACTTGATGTAACGCACTGCGAAGGCCTGAACACGCTCGAAGGCCTGCCGCTGCTGAACTGGCAGCCCTGTCTTTTTGGCACCCCAGGGCGCGCCAGGTCACTGGCCTTTCCCAACATGAAGTCGCTCCAGTCGCTGCGCGGTTTGCCCGTACTGGGGGGCGACGTGACAGAGTTCACGCTGAGCAACGCCAGCAGCTTGAGCGAGCTGGCCGGCATCGAAGCGTCAGCAGGGCTCAAAACGCTCAAGATCAGCCAGGCACTCATCACCGATCTGACGGCACTCCAGGCCTTGACGCAACTCGCAGTGCTGGAGATCACTGACTGCGCCGAGCTGATCGACGCCTCGGCGCTTAGCAGCCTGACCCAACTGCGTTGGGTCATGCTCAAGAACTGCCCCAAACTCCAGCAGCTGCCAGATGCCTGGGCCGCACCCGTGACCATGCTCAACCTGCGGGGCTGCGGCGCGCTGCAGCCGCTCAAAAGCATACCGCCCGGAATCGACACCAAGTCCATCGAAATTGACGATCGCCGCCTGCTGCCCCGAGCCAAAGCGCTTAAAGCGCTCAAGTCCGATGTCGGCTCGGTCTGGAAACTGCTGTCCTCACGCGAAATCCCCAACATTCAGGTGGGCCTTGAACTGTCGCAGGGTTTGGAAGATAAATTCGACACGCTCTTTGAAGGTGTGAGCGTCAACAAAGAAGGCGTCTTGCAGCGCGGCAAGCGCTTTACCGGAACGGGTCCGGCCCAACCCTATCTGGACATGGCCTTGTTCGGCCTGATGCGCATGGCCAAGTCGGGCAGTGTGATCGCCAAAATGGGCAGCAAGATTCGCCAACTCGATCTGACGCTGACCGATCTGGCACCGCCGCTCGAAGGTCTGACGGCGCTCGAGGTGTTGGAGCTCTCGGTGCTCGAAGCCCACACGCCAGACCTGAGCAGCTTTGGCCCCATGCCCCGTCTGCACACCCTCAAAATCAACCGCACCGGCTGGAACTCAAAGGGCAGCCTGGGCAGCCTGCAGGGGCTGCAGGCGCCAGGGCTTAAGAGCGTGACGCTGACCAAAATCGGTGTGCAAGATATCTCGGCCCTGCAACTGGCCGCGGGCATCACCCATGCGGATCTCGAAGGCAATCAAACGCTCAGCGACATTGCCGGCTTGCACGCCAGCGCGGGCACGCTGCTGGACCTGAGTCTGCGCGACTGCAAAAAAGTTCTGTCGATCGAGCCTTTGCGAGCTGCCGCAAAACTGACCGGGCTGGATTTGCAAGCCTACGAGGCCTTGAGCTCGCTCGAGCCGCTCGCCAACTGCCACAGCCTGACGCAGATCAGCCTGGAAAACTGCCGCAGTCTGACATCGCTCAAAGGCCTGGAGAACAAGCAACTGGTGATTGAGCAGCGCTACGACAAGGCCTACGAATTTTCTCTGGACGGTTGCAACAGCCTGAAGTCGATCGCCCATTTTCCTGTCGTCGGCCCGGGCTTGACAGTCCTGAGCCTGAACTACACCGGCGCACTGGCACAGCTCGATTTACCGCGCCAGTTGCCAACGGTGCAGCAACTGGACATGAACGAATCGGGCATCAAGGACATCTCTGGCCTGAGCGCCCTGCCCGGCCTTGAGCGCGTGGACCTCGACGGCGCCAAGGCTTTGCAGAACGTCGAGCCGCTGGCCCTCTTGAAGAAGTTGCAAACCCTGTCCCTGAACAAAACGGCCATCGTCAAACTGCCATCGAACTGGGCCGCTGCAGTGCAAACCATCAGCCTCAAAGCCTGCGCTCAATTGACGTCGCTAGGCCAGCTGCCAAGCACGCTGACCCAACTCGAATGCGACGGCTGTACCGCGCTTGAAAAAGTCGATGGCTGGTCCGGCTGCAACGTACTCGACAACGCCTCGTTTCGCCAGTGCAGTGCGCTGCGCGATCTGGGACAAGCAGCACCCAACATCAAACGCCTTGACCTGACCAAGTGCCCGGCGCTAACCCAATTCAAGGGCTTGGAAGGCTGCCAGTTGCTCGAGCACATCAGTGTGCCCTTTGGCATCAAGGACGCCTCGGCCATCGCGCACCTGAGCCCCCTGACGGTGGCCATGGAAATCGAGTCCGAAGACCAGATCGTTGCGCCAGCGTTTGTGCAAGCCATCAACGGCTTAAAGCCCATCTCCCTGCACGTCAAAGGCAGCCAGGGCTGGTACTCCAAAAGCAAGTTCGACATGAGCCTGTTCAACCGCTTCAGCAATCTGCATGAACTGAGCTTTGTGGACTACAACATCAGCTGCGAGTTGGTCGATTTGCACTGGCTGGTGCCGATTTCGACCCTGCAAGGCTTGTGGTTCACACCACGTGGCTCGATGTCCTACCGCATCGGCAGCAGTGTTTTTGACTCACCCAAAAAAGTCAGAGACCTGCAGCTGAAAATCTGCGCTGCAGCCAAGATCAAGCTGCCGGTCCATCTGGCTGCTTAGGCCTGGCTACCCTCAGTCGGGAAAGATAGCCGCCAGGTTGTCCACAGTGGCCACTATCGCTTCGAGTTCGGCCCTTGAAAAGGTGCTGCGCAGTTTCTCCAGGTCCAGACTTTTCCAGATGGGAAATCCGGCCGAGAAAGCGGCGGTGAGCACGTCCTTGTCGTATTGAAGCGCCTGCGGCACGTTTTCAATACCCCAGCCGTTGCGCGACAGGCACAACGACAAAAAGCGTTTGTCCGAACGCACCTTGCGCGGCACCCGCGACATCAGGGTGCGGGCTGCCGCACTTCTTTCGTTCTCGATGGCTTGCAGGCAGTCGAGCAAAAAGTCGATGTCCGACAGCATGGGCTCGGGCAGCTTGAGCGCGGCGTCGTCGGCGTCGGCCTTGAGTGCCGCCTGCATGAAGCTCCGGTCGCTGAAGACCGACTCGGCCGCATAACGCAGGCTGTTGGGATTTTGCGCGAATGCCGTGGCAACTACCTCGGGATCACCCTTGAGTGCAGGGCTGACCGACTCCAGCAGGCTCCCGCGCACCGCCACCATCCTGAGCACACAGTTGCGGTCCTGCCACATCGACGGGTCGGTGATGTCTTTGACCTGGCTGAGAAATTCGACCCGCGTGATCAGGCTCACCAGAAAGTCAGCATCGCGCCTGAGCGCGGGCGCAATCGCCGCCGGCGGAGTACGGTAGCCCACGTTCGCCAGCACAAAATCGGCATCGGCGCCCAGTGCAGGGTCCAGCTTGTCCAGCACCCCCCCGCGACTGGCGCTCATCAAGCCGGCCAAAAACTTGCGGTCTTTCATGAGACTCGGCGCGATGAAGTCCATGCTCTGGCCCCGGACTTTGGCGTACATCGGGTCGCGCAGGTAGTCCGCCTCGACCCAGGCGGTCATCAGCAGGGCGTTACCAGAGCAGGCGGCCAGCCGCTCTTGCAAGTCTTGTAACTTGGCGCTTTGCTGCTCGGTTTCATACCGGCTCACGCCAAAGCCTTGCAGGGCTTTGCGCACATCACGCAGTGCCGCCTTGAGTGCCGTGACCTCGGCCGCGCCGGGGCCCTTGCTGGCAGCGAGCGCCAACTTGTGCACGTCCTTGATCGCGGTGGTCGTTTTTTTACGGTAGTCGGTGCGGTAGGGTTTGAGCCGCTCGAGGGCCTTGGCCACAAACGCCTTGTCCTGGCGCAAGTTGGGACCGGCGAACTCAAAGCCCATCGCGGCAAGCGGATTGAGGTCCGACTTGAACATCGCCTGCAGCACGAGCTCGGGGTCTTCGCGCAAGTCATCAGCGACAAATTGCAGCGACTGCGCATCATGGGCCAGGATCTGCATCACCAGCTCGCGGTCCTGGGCATAGCGGGCCGGCAAGACCCGCAGCACCCCATCTTGGGCCCGCTGCTCGGTCACAAAGTCCAGCACGAATTCCCGGTCTTGCAGCATCGCCTCGGGCGCATGGCCCAGGGCGCAACCGTGCTTGTCAAAGGCTCGCGCAATGAGCGCCCGCTCACCCCGCCGCTTGGCGGGCACAAAGGCCAGCGCCAGACCGTCGCTGCCCAGCGCTGCGCGCAGAACATCGTCGTCGAGCTTGAGGCGCTCACTGGCAAACTCCAGGTTGGCGCCGGCCCGGTAAGCCGAGACGAAGGCCATGACCACGTCCTTGTCATCACGCAGCCGCGCCGACAGGTACTGCAGCGCCCGGCCTTCCCCACTGATGGCCGCCAGTTTCAGCGCGAAAGCGCTATCGTCAAGCAGGGCCTGACTGGCGTGCACAAGATTGGCGCTCAGACCCTTGCCGTATTCGCAAGCGGCGAGCACCACCTCGGCGTCGCCGCGCAAGGACTCGGGGGTGACCTGGTCGAGTGTATTTTCCGAGCGGTACAAAGAAAAGAAGTAAACGGCTTCGTACTTCTGCATGGTGGCTCCGGGCTGGTAAAACTGAGGAACTCGATGTTATCCCGGCCTGCGTCGGGTAGCCGGCCCGCCAGCGCCCTTGCGTTTGGCAAACCGGCACTCAGCCGCCGAGCAGCAGCCTCAGGCCACTGACTCGCCGCAGCCTTCGCCTGGCGGCGGCGGCCAGCGCGTCCGGCTCGCCTTCCACGATCGACAACCAGGTTTTGGCGCGGGTGATACCGGTGTAGACCAGCTCCTTGGTGGCGCCCTCGCTTTGACCCTGGGGCAGCACCAGCACGGTGTGCTCAAACTCGGAACCCTGGCTTTTGTGGACCGTCATGGCAAAGGCCGTCTCGACATGGGCCAGGCGGCTGACAGCGACCGAGCGCAAGGTCTCGCCGTCCAGAAAATACGCCCGCAGCGCCCGACCGGCGCCGGGTGCGGGCAAGACCACGCCCACGTCGCCATTGAAAACTCCCAGCGCGGCGTCGTTGCGGGTGACCATGATCGGCCGGCCCACAAACCACAGCCCCGAGGGCTTGAGCGCGCCGGTATCGGCCAGGGCCTTTTGCACCTGACGATTGAGTTCGCGGTCGCCCCAGGGACCGTCATGCACCGCGCACAAAATACGGAACTGCTCAAACGCTTTGAGTACCGAGATCGCCCAGGCCCGGTGTGCCACTTCATCTGCCAGCACCGCCGGCGGCCGGGCGTTGATCAGGCCCAGGTAGTTGGCGTAGCTCACGCTGGCCTGCGCACGCCCCTGCACCGCCAGCTTCAACACGCTGTCGGGCCGGGCCTGCGGTGGCTGCAGGCGCCAGACGCTGTGCCGGTCTTGCGCGCTGGCGGCGTCGGGCAGCGCCGGCCAGCGCAAGGGCGCGTCGGCCGGGCAGCTGTTGACCGCCAGGGCCAACTGGCCGATGACCGAGCCGAAGCGGCGGCTGTGGCGCAGCATCACGGTTTGCTGGGCCAGCGCGGTGCTGCGCGCCGGCGCCTGGCTCAGGCCCAGCCCGATGCCGGTGGTGGCCTGCACATAGTCGAGCGTCGATTGCGGGTAGCCCTCGTCTTCGGCACCCACGCACAGGTCGCCCAGCACCGCCCCGGCTTCGACAGAGGCCAGCTGGTCTTTGTCGCCCAGCAGGATCAAGCGTGCTGTGGCGGGCAAGGCGGCCAGCAGCGCGGCCATCATCTCCAGGTGCACCATGGAGGTCTCGTCCACGATCAAGAGGTCCAGGTCCAGCGGGTGCGCCGCGTTGTGCTTGAACTGGCGCGTGCCGGGGCGTGCCCCGAGCAGCGCGTGCACGGTTTTGGCGGGGCCGATGCGCCGCGTCAAGGCGTCAAGATCAAGGTCTTCGCCCAAACTGACCTGCAGACTTTTGAGCGAGTCGTCGATCGACTGGCGCAGCCGGGCGGCGGCCTTGCCGGTGGGTGCAGCCAGCGCCACCTTCAGCGGCGAGGCGCTGCCGTGCATGGCCAGCTGCAGGGCCAGCAGGCGGGCGGCGGTGTAGGTCTTGCCGGTGCCAGGCCCGCCAGTGATGACCGTCAGGCCGGCCCGCAAAGCCAGGGCACAGGCGATTTTTTGCCAGTCTGGCGCCGCATCGGGCACCAGCTGATCGGGCGCTGCTGGCGCAGAGCGGGCGGGAAACAACTTATCGAGCCAGCCACGCGCGGCCGCGCTGTCCACCGCGCGTAGCGCGCGGGTGCGGGCCAGGATGGAGCTGGCCACCGTCTGCTCGTCATGCCAGTAACGGCGCAAAAACATCAGCGGCGCTTCAGCGCTGCCGCCCAGCACCAGCGGCTGCCCGCAGTCGGCCTGCGCTTGAGGGTGGGCTGCCGAGGGCTGCGCAAAAGCCTGCCGCACCAGCGGGCTGGCGAGCAGCGCAGCGGTCCAGTCAGGGTGCCGCACCGGCAAGGCGGCCCAGCACCGGTCCAGCGCGGCGTGGCTGTCGCCCGGCCAGGCCAGCAGGTCCTTGGGCTGGCTCACCAGCGGCGCCAGGGGCAGGCAGCTATGGCCGCGCCCCTCCATGTGCGTGAGCAGCGCGCTGGCCACCAGCACAGCGGGCGGGGCCAGCGGGTCGAGGTCGTGCACAAAGGCGGCCATCGCGCTGTCCAGGCGACGCAGCCAGCCCAGGTCGGTCCAGGCGTTGAGCAGGCTCAGGGTATTGGCCGCGTCGGTGGGCAGCAGCGGCTCGGGGGTCAGGGTGTCGGTCATGGCGTCGTCATTCGGGCTGTGTCGCTGGGTCTGTGTACAGGGGCCGCGTCGCTGGGGCGGCAGCTCATTCGGGCAGGTCGGCCGATGCCGGCAGCGCGCCGAGCATGGCGTCCAGGGCCTCCAGGCACGGCGGCGACGGCGGCACCATGCACACGCCGCTGACCGGCCCCTGGATGCCGCGCAAAAAGAGGTAGACCGCGCCGCCCAGATGTTGCGCCGGGTCGTAGGTGGCGCCCAGTCGATTGCGCAGCAGGCGATGCAGGGCTTGCAGGTAAATGGCGGCCTGAACGTCGTAACGGTGCTCGGCCATGGCCGCATTGAGCGCGGCTGCGGTGTAGGCGCTGTCGTCGGGGCCGAGGTGGTTGGACTTGTAGTCAAGCACCCAGTAGCGGCCCTGGTGTTCAAACACCAGGTCGGCAAAACCCATCAGCATGCCGTGCAAGACGCTGTTTTGCAGCGCGGGGCGCGCCACGCCGGCCAGCAGGTGGGCGCTGCAGACCTGGTCGATGACCGAGGTTTCGAGCCGGTCGGCGGGCAGCCAAAATTCCATCTCGCTCTGGCAGGTACCCAGCCCGGCCAGCGACACCTCGGGCCCGGGCAGGCGGGTGCGGACGATCTCGGCCAGCCAGCCGACCAGCTCCGGAGCCTGCTCCTCGTAGCCTGCGCTGCGGCAGCGCAGACGCAGGCGCTCGGCGAGCTCGGGCTGATCTTGCAACCCAAAGCGCTCACCGGCAAGCCACTCGAGCTGCTCGTGCAAGAAGTTGCCGGCGACCGGGCCGCGCACAAAACGGTGGCGGATCGGCGCGTCTGCGGCGCCGGCACCCTTGAGCCGGGGCAGGCCGGCGCTGACATCGGCTCTTGCATCGGCTCTCGCATCGGCTCTCGCATCGGCGCTGCTACCGCCGTTGCTGTCGTCGTTGCTATCGGCGCTTGCATCGGCGTCTTCGCCAGGCGCGCGCCCCCATTCGTCATCCGCAGGCTGCCTGGCCTGCATCGGCGACAGGGGCGAGCCCGCGCCGGTCTTGAGGTCACGCGTGACACGGGAGTAGCTGGCAATCGTCCAGTCGCGAACAAAGTCGGCGCTGTAGGCCGTGGCGGCGCGCAAAGCGGGCAGGTCAACCGGCCGCACCAGAAGGCTCACAGGGGTGGCCTGCGGCGCAGCCTGCAGCGCGACCTGGCGGGCGCCATTGGCGTAGGCCTGCAAAACGCCCAGCCAGTCTGGCGCGTCAATGGCGGTGTCTCCCGCCAGCAGGTAACCCAATGCGCTGCGGTGGCTCTGGCAACTCTTGCCGTTGCCAATCTTCAGGGCGGCAAAACCCAGCCACAGCAGGTGACGCGGCCGGGTCAGGGCGACATACAGCAGCCGCAGGTCCTCACGCAGGCGCTCGGCTTCGGCGCGTTCGACCTGCTCCTTGCTCAGGTCAAACACCAGCTCGCGCCGGCCCTGCGCATCGGCCAGGCTCAAGGCGCTGGTGTTGCCGGTGGTGACCTCCCGAAAACTGCTGGCAAAGGGCAGGCAGACCACCGGGTACTCCAGGCCCTTGCTTTTGTGCACGGTGATGATCTGCACCAAATCGGCATCGCTTTCCAGGCGCATCACCTGCTCGTCGCTGCCGCCGCTGGTGTCGGCGATCTGGTTGCCCAGCCAGCGCACCAGCGCCTGCTCGCCCTCGAGCCCGCTGCTGGCCGTTTGCAGCAGTTCGGCCAGGTGAAGAAAGTTCGTCAGCCGGCGCTCGCCATCGCTGTGCGTCAGCCAGCGCGCCGCCAGGCCGAAGCGGTGCAGGGACTGGCGCAGCATGGCCAGCACGCCCTGCGTTTGCCAGACCTGCTGCAAGGCAAAAAACTGCAGGCTGCGCGCGTCAAAAGCTTCATCGTCGCTCGCCAGGCGAGCCAGCTCGTCCAGACCCATGCCGACGCTGCGTACCGCCAACGCCGCCCGCACCAGCGTGGACTCCTGCGGGCTGGCCACGCCACGCAGCCAATGCACCAGGTCGGCCGCCTCGTCGCTGGCAAACACCGAATCCTGGTCGGACAGATAAACCGACGCGACACCGCGGCGCTGCAGGCTGCGGCGCATGGCTGCCGCCTCTTTGCCGGTGCGCACCAGCACCGCAATGTCCTTGGGCCGCAGGCGTGCCAGGGGCTTGCCGGTCTGCGCAAAGCCGGTTGCAGGGTCATTGAGCCAGACCACGATCTGCTCGGCGCAGCGCTCGGCAAAACGGCGCTGCGCGCTTTGCGCGCTTTGCAGTTCCAGGTCATGCACCAGGGTCAGCGCCGGCAGCGGCCCAATGGCGCTGACGAGCTGTTCAGCCCGCCCGTTGGCCGTGACCTCGACAAAGGGCAAGGGGTTGACGCCGGTCGGATCGCGAAAACGGAAGGCCCCCTGCGCACGCGCTTGCTCCGCTTGTAAAAATCCGTGGTTGACCGCCTGCACCAGCGCATGGGTCGAGCGGTAGTTCACACGCAGCACATAGTGCCGGCCCGCGGTGGCCTGACGGGCGCGCAGGTAGCTGTAAATGTCGGCACCGCGAAAACCGTAGATCGACTGCTTGGGGTCGCCAATGAGCAGCAAAGCCCGGTCCGGCGCGTGGGCCTGGGTCTGGTAGATCTGGTCGAAGATGTCGTACTGCCGCGGAGAGGTGTCCTGAAATTCGTCGATCAGCGCCACCGGGTACTGGGCCAGGATGCGCTCGCGCAGGCGCTGGCCTTGCGCACCCGCCAGCGCGGCCTGCAGGCGCGCGAGCATGTCGGCAAAGCCAAAGCTGCCGGCCTGCCGCTTGAGCTGCGCCAGCCGCTGCGTGACGCGGGTGGCGGCCTGACGCCGCATGGCCGGAGCCAGGGGATGGTCGGTGTAGCGCTGCACCACGCGGGCAAACCAGTCGAACGCAGCGGGAATCTGAAGGTCGGCCGGGGCCGCCTTGGTGCGGGCATCACGCAGGCCGTCGGGTGTCAGGCGGTTCAGGCCGCTGCCCAGATCGGGCAGGCCCAGCGGCGCGTCGAGCTGGCTCCAGTCGTCGAGAAGATCGAGCCATTTTCCGGCACTGGCATCCTTGAGTTTGCTGCCGCTCCAGTGGCTGCGGCGGTGCTGCAACTCGTCCCGCAGCCACAGGCGCATGGCCGCGATCTGCGCGTGTTTGTCGCCCAGGCAGTCCTTGAGTTGCCCGGTCCATTGCTGGATCAAGGTGGCCAGCGGCAGCGCATCGGCAGTGGTGTCGATGCCCTGGCTGGTCAGCTGCCTGACGTCCTGCGCCAGGCTGTCGATGTCCTTCCAGATGCCGAGCACCTGCGACAAGGTCTGCGGCGCCAGCGGGTAGCACTCGCGGCGCCAGTAGTCTTGCACGGCTTGGGTCAGCAGCGCTTTTTCGTCAGCCACCAGTTCTTCGTCAAACAGGCTGCCGCTGTCAAAAGCGTGCTCGCGCAGCATGCGCTGGCACCAGGCGTCGATGGTCAGCACGCTGGCGTCGTCCATGCCTTCGGCGGCCATCGCCAGCCGCCAGGCCGCTTGCTGGCGCGCGTCCCCCTCGGGGTAATCGTTCATGAGGGACGCCAGAAACTCGTCTTTGGCGTCAACACGGGCCTCCCCCCTGAAACAGCGGGCGGCTTGCAGCAGGCGCTCGCGGATGCGGCTGGAGAGCTCACGCGTGGCCGCGCGGGTGAAGGTCATCACCAGGATTTCGGCGGGCGCCAGGGCACGCGTAAAGCCGTTGTCCTGGCCATGACCGAGCACCAGCCGCAGGTACAGCGCGGCAATGGTCCAGGTTTTACCGGTGCCGGCGCTGGCTTCGATCAGGCGGCTGCCCCACAGGGGGAAGGTGCCGGCGATCAGCGCTTGCGGCTGCGGCTGCGGCTGCGGCTGTGGCTGTAGCTGTGGCTGTGGCTGTGGCTGTGGTTGTGGTTGGACGGGCGCGTTGATGGTGTTGTCATCATCGTTATCGCGATGGCTGTCGTTCACTGGGTCTGAAGGCATCTGCTGGCTCCGCTGGCGGTGAGGGTGTCTGTCGGATGGATGGCTAGGCGATGGCCGGCGGCAGTCAATGCTGGCGCTGGACGGTCACCGCCGTCTGCACCCACTGCAGCATGGGGCCGTACACGGTCAGGGCCAGCGCGGGCAGCCGGCCGTCCTGGCTCAGGGCTTCGTAGTCCGGGAACAGGCGGGCCAGGCAAGCGTCCCGCACTTCGGCCATGCTGCTGTCGTAGTCGCTGCCCTGGTACACCTCGGCGGCCTTGTCGGCATCGCCAACAAGGGTCAGAGCGGTTTTGAGCGGCAGCGGCAAGGGCGCGCGCATGCCCTCGCGCCAGCAGTTCAGGAGTTCGCGCAGGTAGGGCACGGCCATGTCGGCGGGCACGGGCCGCATCTGCAAGCTGGCGTCTTGCCCCACCAGCAGCCCGCTCAGGCTGTGCCCGCAGGCGGCAGCGACCACCGTGCGCAGCCAGGCAGCGAGCAGCTTGTCGGGGCGAACCTCGCCTTTTTTGTCCAGCAACTTGCCAGGCTCGAGCTCAAGCCAGGTTGGCTCGCCGGGTGCCAGGGCGCTGCGCTGATGCAAATGCTCGATCCAGTCGCGCAGGACCACGCCGTCGCTTTCAAATTCGACCGCCTGGCGCACGCTCTGGTGCGGCCAGTCTTGCCCCGCTTGTTGCCAGGCAGCGGCCATGCCCCGCAAGGTCGTGGCCAGCTCGCCCTGCTTGATGTCGCCAAAGCCGCCCATAGGCAGGGCGCCGCTGCGGCGCAAACGCTCAATGACCGCGGGCATCTGCGCGGGCAGGCCGGCGGCTTCGGTGGCCACCGGCCAGCTCTGCAGCAGCTGCCTGATCAGCTGGTAGTTCTCCATGCCTTTGACTTCGAAAGGCTCGACGTCGGGCACGTCTTGCTCGGCCTCCAGAAAGGTCACACCCAGGCGCTCCCGGAAAAAAACCTTGACCGGGTTGCGCAAAAAACTCGTCAGGCGCTGCAAGGTCAGAGACTCTGCTGCCTCCAGCGCGGGGTCGCTGCGCAGCGCCGGGGCTGGCGCCGCGGCAGCGACACTCTGCGCGTGCAGGCTGCGCCACTCGCGGGCCTGGGTCGAGAGTGGGCTGTCGGCTTCAAAGTAGCGCCGACTGAACGGCTGCAAGGGATGCTCGGTGGTGCGTTGCTCAACCACCGACTGGCCCCAGACGGCCGCGAGGTAGTCACGCAACTGTGACACCAGAATCGACGGCGGCTGTTCGCTGTTGTCGCGCACGCTGCGGCCGGTCCAGCTCAGGTACAGCATGCGGCGGGCCGACAGCAAAGCCTCGAGCATCAGCTGCCGGTCGTCGTGCTGGCGCGAACGATCGCCGGGCCGGTGCTGGCCCGCCAGGGCCATCAGGTCGAAGTCGCTGCGCAGACTGTGGCGCGGGTAGTCGCCGTCGTTCATTCCGAGCAGGCAGACCACTTCAAACGGAATCGCACGCATCGGCATCAGGGTGCAAAAGGTCACGCCGCCAGCTTGAAAGCGCCGGTTCAGGCTGGGCGACTCCAGCGCCTCGAGCCAGGCGTGGCGAAAGGCGGGCAGCGCCAGGTCCTCATCAAAGCCGGCTTGCTCGCAGGCGTTGACCCAGCGCGTGAGCGCCTGCTCAAGTGCCGACAGCGCGCCACGGTCCAGCTCGTCGACGGCCGTGAACAGCTGGCGCAGCAGCGCGCGCCCGCGCTGCGCCCACACGGCGGGTCGGGCCGGCTCGCCCGCCTGCCGCGTCCAGTCGCGCAGGGACCGCAGCAGGTGGGCCAGCGCGCCCGCCATCTCTGCATCCAGACCACCGACTTCAAGATACGGCTCGATGCCCGCCACGCTCGCGCCTGCCCCGGCCCCGGCTGCAGCGTCCAGCGAGCCAGTGGCATAACCCAGCAACATGCGCTGCACGCCAAACCAGGCGGTGTTTTGCTCGCCGCAGGCCTGCAAATCCAGTTGCGCGCGGTGCTGTCCGTCCAGGCCCCAGCGCATGCCGGCGCCGCTCATCCACTGGCGCAGCAGCGGCATCTGATCGGCGCTCAAGCCCCAGCGCTTGGCCAGCGCCGGCACCTCCAGCAAGTCCACCAGATCACTGAGCAGCCCGCGCTGCCCCGGCAGCCGCAGCACCCACTCGACGGCCTGAACGATGGTGCTGCTGGACTTGGCGCTCAAGTCTGCAATGTCAAAAGGAATGTGGCGTTTGTCAGCGCGCGGGTACTGGCCAAACACTGCGCGGATCGCGGGCGCCATGGTCTCGATGTCGGGCACCATCACCACCACATCGCGCGGCTGCAAAGGCCGCTGACCGGTCGGGCGCTCGGCCAGCAGCGCGAGCAGCTGGTCGTGCAAGACTTCAAGCTCGCGCACCTTGCTGTGAGCCACGCTGAAGGTGATGGAGCGGTCGCCAGGTGCAATCGGCCTGTCGGCCCGCTCGCTCTGCAGGGGCTCAAGGTCGCGGATGCGGTTTTGCACCCGCGTCAGCAGCGGCGTGTGGGCCGACTCCGGGGTCTCGTCAAAGAGGTCGATGCGCGGCAGGTTGAAGTTGCGGCGGGTCGCCTCGGCATCGTCAAAAGCGTCGAGCTGGCGAATGAAGTCGCGCCCCTGCCGGCCCCAGGCGGCCAGCAAGGGGTGGGCATGGGCATGCAGGGCCTCGAGCGGCACCTGCGACAGATCGCGCCCCTGACGCAAGCCATGACGGCGCCGCTCGGCCCGCAGCAACTCGCGCCCTTCAATGATGTCGCCCCAGTAATAACGGCAAGGGTTGGGCACGGCCAGCAGCACCTGGCAGTGCCGGCTCAGGGCGGCCAGGGCTTCGAGCATGGCGCCGGGCAAATGGCTCATGCCGTAGACCACCACCCGGCGCGGCAGCTTGCCGGCCAGATCGTCGCTGCTGTTTAACGTAGCCAGGGCGCGCTGATGCAGCATCGGGCGGATGTTGCCGCGCTGCGTCTCGTCAAGCGTGGCCAGCAGCGCCCGCCACAGCTGCGCCTGCCAGCGCTGGTCAGCCGGCAGCGGACCGCTGGCCCCATTGGCCTGCCGCAGGCGATCGTCCGTGCGGGCCCAGTCGGCCAGCCAGTCGGCACGGTAGTTCTGGTACTGGTCAAACAGGTCGGCCAGCCGCGTGGCCAGCTGCAGCAAGCGCTCGGGGTCGGCGTCACTCAGGTAGGCCTTGACCGGCGCGAAGTCGGCGCCATCGAGCAGCGCCGGCAGGATGTTCATCAGGCGCCAGGTCATCGGCACCTTGTCCAGCGGCGAGTCCGCCGGCACCGACCTCGGCCCCAGCAGCTGGCGGTAAGTGCGCCACAAAAAGCGGCCCGGCAACTCCACACGCGCAGCCGAACACACCCCGCTTTGACGCGCCAGTTCCATCTTGAACCACTCGGACATGCCATTGCTTTGCACCAGCACGACTTCGGACTCCAGCGGCGCCAGCGGCGTCTGCTGCAGCCAGCCCATCACAGTCTGCGCCAGATCCTCCGCGCGGTTGCCGTGCAGGGCAATAAAACCAGGCTTGATCAACGAGGACGGGTGTTGCATGACGGTGTGCGGCGGGTTGGGTGGTCCGCTGGCGCGCGGGCCTGGCGGGTGGGGGAGGAGAAGATCCATTGTGATCGTAAGGCTTGATCATCTCACTGGGTGGATGGCCGATGACGGCGGCTTATTTCAGGCTCGCAAGAAGGCCTGTGGCGGCGCGCCGTCGTTTTCCAGGCAGGGTGCTGTCGACTCCCTTTGAGTCGCAGCCCGGCCGCAGGGGTCTGGCTATACTTCGACCATCGCGAGACAAAATTCGGCTCCAGGCCGTGAGGTGATTCGGTTCATCCTATATCTCGCGATCCACCTACCCGACACCCGCTACCCGCTTTACCTTCCCGGGCTTGTGCCCGCGTGGGGCCTAAGTGCCCTGTCAGCTCATCCTACCGCTCGCTGACCATGACCCGCGCCTTGTTCTGTCAATCGGCCTTTGGGCATGCAATGGCAGATGGGCAGGCACCTTATTGCTTGATGGCTTGCGACTTCATTTGCGAGATCTTTTGCGAGATCTTGTACGAGAACAGTTCATTGGCAGAAATATGTTTTCTTCCAGAATTTTTGCGAGATCAAATGCCGGAATAAACGCCTTCTCCATCCGGAGCTGAATCTGGCAACTCGACTGACATTGTTCGAAATGCTGTTCACAAAACCGGCTCGTCATGCCGCGCATCAGGTCAGAAACGCGAGATTGGTTTGTGGCAGCCCAGGGGCCCGAATTCATGGGTTGTTGCGCTGCGCAATGACGCAACTACCGGGTCGCCGTGACGCGCAGAGCTGCGCGGTTGCCGTGCAAGGCAATAAACATCAACCCAGCCCACGCCGTCACTTGCCTGCTTTTCGTGGTCCGTCCGGCACGGTGCGGCGCATGAACTGATCGAACAGCGGCACCGTGAAAGCGGTATCGCCGTGCGCAGGGCTGAAAATCATGCCTTTTTTGATCAGACTGGACCGAAGCGGTGGCACCAGCAGCAAGGGCAGCGGCTTGTTTTCGTGGGCCTCGATCCAAACGGCCTGATAGCCCTGCGCCACCGCCATGTCCCGAACCCGATTCAAAAGCGACGACACGGAATGCGGCAGCGACAAAAAAACCGTCGCTGCGAGGCCGCAGGCGGTGGCAGCCCAGGGGCACGAATTCATGGATTGCCGCGCTGCGCTCGCAAAGACGCGGATACCCAGCCGCAATGATGCGCAAAGCTGTGCGTTACGACGACGCGCAATGCGGCGCGTTGTGGTGATGCGCCAAGCCGTGCGTTGCCAGGACCCGATGAATGCCGGGAGGTTCAGGCCTGCCGGTAGCGCAATGCCACGGCGTCGGCACCGGCGATGAGCAGGTGCTGGTCGGTGCCGACACCCACCAGGGTGGCACCACCGGCGAAGTAGTGATCGGCTTTGCCATCTGCAGCCAAAACGCCCGCGGCCTTGCCGGCGGCGCGGGCTGTCTTGAAGGCTTGCGCAATGGCCGCCTGCACGTCCGGATGGCCCGCATTGCCGCGGTGGCCCAGGCTAGCGGCGAGGTCGGACGGGCCGATGAAGACGGCGTCGACACCGGGGACGCGGCAGATGGCGTCCAGGTCGTCAAGCGCCTCGCGCGACTCGATTTGCAGGATCAGGCCAATTTCGTCGTTGGCGCGGGCCATATAGTCTTTGAAGCGCGTGTAGTTGCCGGCGCGTGTGCTGCCGGCAACGCCGCGCACGCCTTCCGGGGCAAAACGGGTAAAGGCCACGGCATCGCGGGCTTCGGCGGCGTTGCGGATGTTGGGCACCATGATGTTGGCAGCGCCCGCGTCAAGCACGCGCTTGATCCAGCCCATGTCCAAAATCGGCACCCGCACCACGGCCGCGGTGGGCGTGCCGCGTACCGACAGCAATTGCTGGCCCACGTCGTACAGGTCGGTGGGGCTGTGTTCCATGTCAAAGAGCAGCCAGTCAAAACCGGCATCGGCCAGCACCTCGGCAATTTGCTGGTGCGCAAACGTGACCCACAGGCCGACCTGGCGGCGGTTGTCGATCAGTGCTTTTTTAAAGGTATTGGTGGGCAGTGAGTTGTTCATGGCGTGGCTCGTAGAAAGGTTCAGATCAAGGCGGCGTAGATGTGGCGCATGTCTTCGCGCGTCATGGCTCGGGGGTTGTTGTCGAGCAACCGGGTGACTTTGGCCGCGCCATCGACCAGGCCTTCCAGGTCGTGCGGCGTGATGCCCAGGCTTTTGAGCGAATCGGGAATGCCGAGGTCTCGATTGAGTTCGCGCAGGGCCTGCACAAAAACGGCTGCGGCGGCCTGGTCGTCCAGGCCTTGCACTGGCAAGGCCATGGCGCGCGCCATGGCGGCAAAGCGCAGCTCGCAGCCGACCTGGTTGAAGGCCATGACCGACGGCAGCAAGATGGCATTGGACAGGCCATGCGCCATACGGTACGTACCCCCCAAGGGATAGGCCAGGGCATGCACGGCGGTGGTGCTGGAGGTGGCGATGCACACGCCGCCCCAGTAGGCGCCCATCAGCAGGTCTTCGCGGGCGGCAACGTCGTTGCCGTCTTGCACGGCTTTGCGGATGCTGCGCGCAATCAGCCGGATGGCCTCGAGCGCATACAGGTCGCTGAAGGCGTTGCCTTTTTTAGAGCAGTAGCACTCGATGGCATGGGTCAGTGCGTCCATGCCGGTCGATGCCGTCACATCCGGTGGCAGGCTGAGCGTGAGCAGTGGGTCGAGGATGACGGCGTCGGGCAGCAGGTAGGGGCTGACGATGCCGATTTTCAGCGCGTATTCGGGCACCAGAATGATGGAATTGGGCGTGGCTTCGGCCCCTGTGCCCGAGGTGGTGGGCACCATGATGTTGGGCAGGCCGCGGGAGGTGATCTCCACCTTTTTGGCCAGTACGTCGCGCAGGTCCAGGTTCTGCGCCAGCAGCACCGCCATGATCTTGGCCACGTCCATGGCACTGCCGCCGCCGATGCCGACAACCAGGTCAAAGTCCCCGGCCGCGCGGGCCTGGGCTTCAATGGCCTGTACGTCGGCGACGTCGGGTTCCGGCGGCGTGCTGGCGATCACGGTGACCGCCAGGCCTGCGGCTTCCAGGCTTTGGCGCGGCGCGTCCACCAGACGGGCCACGCTCTTGGTGGTGATGATCAGGACGCGTTGCGCGCGAAAGTAACGCGCCAGTTCCGTCAACGCGGACAAACTGCCCGCACCGGCATGCACGCGGCCGGGGTTGAGTAAAAGACAGGGGTTGGAATTCATACGCTTGGTTTCAGGTCGACAAGTGACGTGCTCAGGCGCTTGCCGAATCCAGTCCATGCACCCAGTCCGGCATGACCCGTACGTAACGGATGTGCTGACGAAACACGGTGTAGGCCAGGTGCAAGGCCCCATCGGCCGACTGAGTGATGGAGGGGTAGGAGTATTCGCGGTTGAGTCGCTGCTCGGAGTTGTTGCTCATGCACCAGCCGTCGCCGGTTTCCAGGTGGCGCTGCCAGGGCCAGGTCAGGCCGTCATCGACCGACAAGGCCAGCGTGAGCGGTGCACGCGGCGCGCCCCAGAAGGCTTGCGGCCGGGCGGCGGCATCGGCTACGGCCGCCGCTGGCTGGGCCGCCGGGGCATGCGCGTCGAGTTCATCGGTCAAGTCGTCATAAAGAGATTCACGGCGGCCGGTGGCGTCAGCGGCGCTGCTGGCGTTGAAGATCATGGCCAGCCGGCCATCGGCCAGGCGCAAGGCCTGAATGGATGAGTTGTTATTGGGCAGCGGCGTGGCGCGTGGCGCCTGCCAGGTCAGCCCGCCATCGTCGCTGCGGGTCCGGTACACATGGTCAGCCCAGCGGCTGCGAAAGAACGCCAGCAGGCCGCCATCGCTGGCGGGCACGATGTTCATGTGCGCGCAGCCCAGGCTGCCCGGCACGTCAATGAGCTGCCACGAGTTGCCTTGATCGATCGAGCGCAGCAAGGCACTGTCGTCCAGACTGCCGTCCCAGGCTTTGCCCGGCACCGGCTTGCAGCGAAAAATTGGCAGCAACCAGCTGCCGTCGGCCTGGATGCGTAGGGGCTGGCGCACGAAGGTGCCTGCCGGCGCACCGGCCAGGTCGGCGGTCGGGCCCCAGCTCAGGCCGTTGTCGAGCGAAATGCGGCAGCGCGCCACCGAGGTGTCTTGATGGCCCGATGTTTGCGCGGTGTGCAGCAGCCACAGCTCACCGGCCGGCATCACGCACAAGAGCGGGTTTTGCTCGGACCGGTCCGGGTCGCTCGAGAGCTGCACCGGCGCGCTCCATTGCGCGCTGCCCGGCGCCAGGCGCGACATGTACACGCAAATATCCGAGCGCCCCTCCATCGAGCCGCCAAACCAGACGCAGGCCAGCGTGCCGTCGGTCAGTACCGTCAGGTTGGCTGCATGGGCTTGCACGCAAGGCGACGGCAGGTCGCTCACCAGACGTGCGGCATCGTCTGCATGCGCCTGCAATAAGCCGCTGTTCATGATGCGGCAGCGACCGTTGCCATGGCCGTGGCGCGTTGACCGGCGATCAGCTTGAAGGCGTATTCAGCGGCCTCGACCATGCTGTCGGCGTTGGCAATACCCTTGCCGGCGATGTCAAAGGCCGTGCCGTGGTCTACCGAGGTGCGCAAGATGGGCAAACCCAGCGTGATGTTGACGCCGCTGACGGATTGCCAGGTGCCGGTCGCCGGATCGATCTGAAAACCCAGCAGCTTGACCGGAATGTGGCCCTGGTCATGGAACATCGCCACCACCGCATCGAACTGACGCGCGCGCAGCTTGATGAACACCGTGTCGCCAGGGTGCGGCCCGCTCACGCCCTCGCCCCTGGCTGCGTATTCGCGAATCACGGGCGCAATGATCTCGTCGTCTTCTTTGCCCAAAATACCGCCCTCGCCGCAATGCGGGTTCAGGCCCGCCACCGCCACCCGCGGATGCTCGATACCCAAGGCGCGCAGGGCGTCCAGCGTCACGTCGAACACGCGGCGCAAACGCTTGGGCGTGATTCGGCCCGGCACATCGGCCAAGGCGCAATGGGTGGTGACGTGGGTGACGTGCATGTCGCCGTGGGCCAACATCATCACCGCGTCGCGCTGGCCGGTCAGGTGCGCCAGCATCTCGGTGTGCCCCTCAAAAGGGTGACCCGCCAGGTGCAGCGCTTCCTTGCACAAAGGGCCGGTGACGATGGCGTCAGCCATTCCACCCTGAACCATCTCGACGGCCCTGGCAATCGCCAGGTAGGCCCATTGGCCACCCGCCGCGCTGATCTGACCGAGCACCAGTGGCTGCGCGACCGGCCCGACATCCACCAGGGTGTAGAGCGGATGCCCGTCATCAAGAGCGGACAGACCCAAGCGGCTTTCAGCCTCTTGCAGGGCCGCAGCGCTGCCCAGCACGATGAACTCGGCGTGGCCGCTGCGCACCAGGCCGGCCATCTGCCGGGTCGCCTTGGCGATGATCTCCGGGCCAATGCCCGCTGGATCGCCCATGGTGAACGCCAGGCGGATAGGTGAAGTCATGTCGTGCTTTCTTGATGAGGATTGAGCGGAGTGTCAATCCGGTTTGATGTTGGCGGTCTTGATGAGGCGACCAATGCGCTCGTTTTCGCCGGGTAAAAAGCGGGCCAGTTGCGCGGCGTCGCCGCTGCCGGGCGTCACGCCCACGCCATTGAGCTTGCTGATCACGTCAGGCGATTTGAGCGCGGTGGACAGCGCCGATGACAATTTAGCCACCACGTCCTTGGGCGTCTTGGCGGGCGCAAACACGGCGTACCAGGCCGAGAAGTCAAACTGCGGGTAGCCGGCTTCGGCAAAGGTGGGCACATTGGGGAAGTCAGCCAAGCGAGCCGGTGCGCCCACCGCGAGGGCACGCACCTTGCCCGACTTGAGCAGCGGCACACAGTTGGTGGCGGTGTCAAAGATCACTGGCACCCGACCACCAATCAGGTCCAGGATGTGGGCATTGCCGCCTTTGTAGGGCACGTGTGTCATTTCGATCTTGTTTTGCGAGATGAACAACTCACCGGCCAAATGCAGCGGCGAGCCATTGCCGGACGAGCCGTACATCACCCCTTTGGGGTCTTTGCGGGCGGCATCGACCACGTCCTTGAGGCTCTTGAAGGGCGAGTCATTGAAAGTAATCGCGATGATGGGCGCGCTGCCGATCATGCCCACCGATTCAAAGTCCTTGAGCGGGTCGTAGTCGGCCTTGAGCAAATGCGGGCTCGCTGCGTGGGTGGCCAGCCCACCGATCAGCAGGGTGTGACCATCGGCCGGCGCACGCGCCACGACCGAGGCGCCGAGCAAAGCGGCCGCACCGGGTTTGTTGTCCACGATCGATGTGCCGCCCAAGGCCTCGGACATTTTCAGGCCGATCAAACGACCCAGCATGTCGTTGGCACCCCCGGCGGGGTACGGCACGACAAAGGTCATGGGCTTGCCGGGGAACTGCGCTTGCGCCAGCACGCTCACCGGGGCGAGGGACAGCGCGGTTGCACCGCTCAGGGCGGCTGCCAGCAGTTGGCGGCGCGATGGATTTTTTTGACTGATCATGACGTGTCTCCTGGGTAAATGGGCTGTTTATAGGGTGCTTAACGAACTGCTTGCTCTTCTTTACCCCAAATTAAATCACAATCAATCAAAATAAATCATCATCGATAACCCTTATGCAAGGCTGTGGCATCATTTATCCCCTCTTGGCGTTTGCTATCTCACCGACCCCAACACCCATGACTACCCAGCTGTCCGCATCGCCGCTGATGCCCGCGCAACGCCGCCAGCGCATCATCGATTTTTTGCAGCGCCATGGCGCCGTCACCATTGGCCAGCTCGAGCAGGCGCTGGGGGTGTCCCTGTCAACGCTGCGCCGTGACCTGGACTCGCTGGACGCCGAAGGCATCGTTGACCGCACGCACGGCGGTGCGCTGCTGCGCCAGCACGCGCCCACTTACAGCACCTTCGAGCCAGAGACCGCCGCCGCAGCCGAGTTGTCACCGCGTGAGAAAGCCGCGATTGGCCTGGCCGCGGCGAACCGCCTGGTCGCGCACCAAAGCGTGATTTTTGACAGTGGCACCACCGTGCTGGAGGCCGCCCGCGCAGCGGTCAAGCGCGCCATCCCCCTGACGGCGGTCACCAACGACCTGGCCATTGCACAGGTGCTCGGTCAGTCACCCCTGATTCAGTTGCATCTTCTGGGCGGCGTGTTGCGCCCGGGCAGCCCCACCATCATCGGGCCGCCCTTGATGGAACAAGCGGGCGCCTTGCGCGCCGAACTGCTGTTCATGGGCACCCACGCGGTGACAGACGACGTGATGTCCGAGACCTCGGCCGATGTGGCCAGCGTCAAGCAGGCCCTGATGCGGGCGGCCAACCAGCGCGTCTTGCTGGTGGACGCGTCCAAATTCCGGCCGCGTGCCTTCATGCAGGTGGGGCGGCTGCATGACGTGCATGAAATCATCACCGACACCGGCCTGCTTGCGCCCGAAGCCGAGTTTTTGCGCACCCTGCCCTTGAAGCTCACGCTCGTGGCGCCCTGATGCGCCTACGCCTGTTGGCCGACGACCTGACCGGCGCGCTGGACTGCGCTGCCGCCTTTGGTGCCGGCGTGCCCGTGCACCTCGGGCGCCCGCCCGCTCAAGACACAGACGGCGTGGACATCGTGGCCAGCGCCACGCGCGACATCGCCGTTGCGCGGCTACCCGAACTGTTAGACCCCTGCCTGCCGTGGCTGCGCGGTGCCGATCTGGCCTTCAAGAAAGTCGACAGCCTGTTGCGCGGCAACACCTTCGACGAGGTCGATTGGCTGGCCAGACAAGGCCTGTTTTCCGGCCTGGCCATGGTGCCCGCCTTCCCGGCTCAAGGGCGGCTGACCGACAAGGGCCAGCAATGGTGGCAGCGCCCCCACGGCGAGCGCACCGCGGTGGCGGAGTCTATTAGCCAGGCGTTGACGGCAAGAGGCTGGCTGGTCCGTAGCGGCACCACACCGCCTGTGCCCGACCACACGCGTCTGGCCTGGGTGCCCGATGTGCGCCACGACGCAGAACTCGCGGCCATCGCCGCACAAGCCCTGCAAGCCCCGGCGCGCTGGCTGTGGTGCGGCAGTGCGGGCCTGGCGCATGCTTTGTCCAAATTGATGCCGCAGCGGGTGCAGCCTGTACCTCAAACCACACCAGCGGCCGAAGGCCAGATCATGCTGGTCAGCGCCAGCCATCATGCGGTCACCCGAGGGCAATGGCGGGTGCTGCGAGGCTCGAGCTGGGCCGCCGACTGCCGCCAAGCCAACGACCTCACCCGCATGTTGCAACAAGACGCCACCCGTCCCAAGTTGATAGACCTGTCCGCACAAGAGCCGCTAACGCCCGCCCAGGCCGCCGCCCTACTCGCGCACCAAGTGCAGCTGATCGCGCACAGCGCGCCGCGCCCACGCACCCTGGTGGTCGTCGGCGGCGACACCTTGCTGGCACTGTGCCAGGCCTTGGGGGCCAGCGCCTTGCGCTCAGACACGCCCCTGGCCCGCGCCGGGTGGGGCTGCGCCCGGATGGTCGGCGGGCGCTGGGACGGCCTGGTTTGCCACACCCGCTCAGGCGCCTTCGGCGAGCCGGACGACTTGCTGGACGTCTTGGGGGGCTTTGAGATGGGGCAGAGTAGGCGACGTTAGCCGCTAGCAACGGCCGGGCTCGGGATTATTCAGGGCGCACCGCTCAAAATTTCAGCCACCAACGCACTTAACCTGACGTTGTTGATCTTGGTTGACCTCGCTCACTTTACAGGCACTGAGCGCTACTACCGACTGAACCGCAAGTGCTTGATCACCGACGGGGCCAAGTACCTTGCAGACACTGCAGAGGCGTATTGGCTTCTCGATGCCGCTGCGAGTTACCTCATCGAGTTGGGCACAGTAGACTGGTTTGTGATGGTGCGCTTGAGCGTCAAAGACAGCTGCGCCGAGCTAACCGTTGAAGATGGGGCAGGTATGCGAGTCTTGAAAAGTCGCATACTTATAGTAATAAGTGATCAAGG
>CAIMVC010000410.1 GCA_903844825.1 uncultured Burkholderiales bacterium
CCTGCGCCTGCGCCAGGCGCTCGGCGGGCACCTCACAGTGAAAGCTCGCGGGCAACAGGCGGCCGGTGCGGCTGTCCTCGAGGCGGTCCAGCACCTGGCGCATGATGCGAAAACTCGACGGCACCAGACCACTGGCGTCGCCGGAGTGCACGCCTTCCGTCAAGACCTGAACCTTGAGCGTGCCGGTGGCATTGCCACGCAAGCTGGTGGTCAGCCACAACTGATCGTAGTTGCCAGCGCCCGAATCCAGACAGATGACCAGACCGACATCACCCAGGCGGCTGCGCAAGGCGTCCACATAGGGCAGCAAATCGTAAGAGCCACTTTCTTCGCAGGTCTCGATCAAGCCAACGATGCGCGGATGCCCGACCTGCTGGCGCTTGAGGGCCTGCACCGCGGCGATACTGGCATAAACGGCGTAACCATCATCGGCGCCGCCGCGCCCATACAGCTTGCCATCCTCGTAATGCGGCGTCCAGGGTCCGAGGTCGCTGCGCCAGCCGGTAAATTCGGGCTGCTTGTCCAAGTGGCCGTACATCAGCACCGTCTGCGCTGTCTGCGCGGTCTGACCGGCCAGCGCCGCCCGGGTGGCGGGCACCTCAAAAAACAGCACCGGCGTGCGGCCCGGCAAACGCACGACTTCCAGCACCAGCCCTTCGACCTTCTGCGCTTCGATCCAGCTCGCCGCGTTGCGCACCACCGAGTCGATGAAGCCGTGCTGCTGCCAGTCGGCGTCAAAGCCCGGTGACTTGGCGGGAATGGCAATGTAGTCGCTGAGCTGCCTGACGAGGTCGGCGTCCCATTGCGCGCTGACCTGCGCCAGCGCGGCGGTCGAATCAAGTACGGGCGAGGGCAGTCGAGCGTTCATGGCAAAAATCCTTGAGGAAGCAAAAAGCTATTTTGCGGCATTTGCCAGGCGGCGGCAGCCCGGTCACGCAAAGCGCGCTGGGGCGAGCCTGGCCATGTCAAGCGCTGCGATGCGGCCCTCAGGCGTCTGGCACGGCCGTCTGCGGGGGCGGTAGGCTGCGGCACTCCCAGAAAACACGGGCCTGGCACTGCCGGCAAATCGCCGGATCCAGCTTGGGAAAAATGGTGGCGATGGCGGTTCGCTTGTCGGGGAACTGGTGCTCTGGCCCGAGCAGACGGGTAAAGCCGGTGCGCTGCCACATGCTGATGACTTCGGGGCGCGGACGGTGAAAGTACAAGTCACCGCCCATGGCCCGGCGTGCGCTGAGTTCGGCCTCCCAGAGCTCGGCACCGGCCAGGTCGATAAAGTTCATGCTTTTGCCCATGACCAGCAAATGCTTTTGCGGATGCCGCACATGGCGCAGCCCATACAGGGTGTCGGCCACGTGCTGGGTGGCGCCAAAGTAAACCTCCCCTTCCATCCGCAGCAGCTTGAGCTGCGGACACTGCGGCAATTGGTGCCCGCCCGCGTCCCGATCGGTCAGCACCACAAACTGGCGGTCGGCGCCGGTGCTGTCAAAGCCCATGGTGCGCATGGCCGGCCGGGACGTGCGGTACAAAAATGACATCAGGGACAGCAAGGTACCCAGCAAAATCGCCATCTCCAGCCGAATGGTGAGCGTGGCCACCAGAGTGGCGAGCGCCACCGCGAGCTCGGTACGGTCCAGCTTGAACAGGCGGCGCCAGCGCGGCAGGTCCAGCAGCGACCAGGCCACCAGCATCAGCAAGGCAGCCAGGGCCGCCATCGGAATTTGCGCCAGCACGGGGCCGCTGAAGTACACCAGCGCCAGCAGGAGCAGGGCCGAAAACACGGCCGCCATGGGCGTGCGCGCGCCCGCCTCCAGGTTTGGCATGGAACGGTTCAGCGAGCCGCAAGAGACGTAACACGAAAAAAGTCCACCCACGATATTCGACAAGCCCTGGCCGCGGAACTCGCGGTTGGCATCAATGCGCTGCCCCGAACGCGCCGCCACGGCTTTGGCGATCGAGATCGACTGCCCCAGCGCCACGATGGTCAGCGCAAAAGCCAGGCCCAGCAGCTCGGGCAACGCCGACCAATGCACCTGCGGCAGATCGAAGCGGGGCCAGGGCGTGGCCAGTTGGCCAACCCTGGGCAAGTGCGCCTGCGCAAAAAACAGCCAGACCATGGCTGTTGACGCCGCCAGACCAGCCAGCAAAAAGGGCGAGCGCGGCAGCCAGCGCTTGAGCGCCAGCGAGACCGCCAGGGTGACCGCCACCACCCCCAGCGCCACCGGCTCGACGCCGGACTCGCGCCCCTGGAGCTGCCGCCCTAAGGCGGCCCAGGGCGAACCCTCGGCGTGGCCCAAGCCCAGAACATCCGGCAAGGCATGCAAGGCGATCAATACGGCCGCGCCGGAGGTAAATCCAAACAGAGCCGCTGGCGACACAAAGTTGGCCAGCGTACCCAGCCGCAAGGCGCCGATCAGCCATTGCATGAGGCCCACCATCACCGTGACCACCAGCACCAGCTGGATATAGGCCGGGCTGAAAGCCGCCGCTAGCGGGGACAGCATGGCCAGCAAGGCCAGCGAATTGGCGTTGGTCGGGCCCGACATGACATGCCAGCTCGAGCCAAACAAGGCCGCCACGATGCACGGCACGATGGCGGTGTAAAGACCATATTCGGGCGGCAGACCGGCCAGCGATGCAAAGGCAATGCCCTGCGGCAGCACCAGCACGGCCCCCAGAAGTCCCGCCAGCGCATCGGCGCGCAAGGTGGCCGGCGACAACTGCCGCACCCACGAGCCGAAAAGCCGCTCAGGCAGGCGGGCATGTTGTGCGTGGGGGTGCGGTGCCGACATAGTCACCCGTAGAGCATACCGCCCCGGGAACCGGGCGCGCCAGGGGCCCGCACCCACGGCAGGCTCAGTTCAGGCCCAGCCAGCGCAGCAGCAAACCGGCAGCGGCCGCCGCCAAGACCACCGGGATCACGCCCCAGTTCAGCCGCCACAGGGCCAGCGCCGCCAGCACGGTCAACAGCAGCGCCGGGAAATCGGGCCGCGCGCCCCAGGCAAAGCCCTGCGGAAAGACCGTCACCACCAGAAAGAACAGGGCCAGGTTGGCGATCACACCCACCACGGCTGCCGTTACCGCCCGTAAAGGCACACTCAGTTTCAGCTGACCCCGCGTCGACTCGACCCAGGGTCCACCCGCAAGAATGAAGACGAACGAGGGCAAAAAAGTAAACCAGGTGGCCACGCAGGCGGCCAGCGCTGCCCCCAGAAACAGAGCGTCGGGCCCGGCCACCTGCTTGATCCAGCCGCCGACAAAGCCGACAAACGCCACCACCATGATGAGCGGGCCAGGCGTGGTTTCACCCAGCGCCAGGCCGTCCATCATCTGCGTGGCGCTGAGCCACTGGTAATGCTCGACCGCCGCCTGGTTCACGTAAGGCAGCACGGCGTAAGCGCCACCGAAGGTCAGCAGTGCCGCCTTGCTAAAAAACCAGCCCATTTGCGCCAAGGTACTGTCCCAGCCCAGGCTCAGCACCAGAGCGGCCATGGGCAACAACCACAGGGCCGCGCCAGCCAGCACCACGCGCAGCAATCGGCGCGGGCTAAAGCGGGCGTGCTCGGGCGTAGGGGTCTGATCGTCAATGACCGCTGAGGCCCGTGGAGCCGCGCGAGCGTGACCGGGCGAGCCAGGCCCGTGCGCGCCAGCCAGCGCCGAGGGCCGCCAACGCGCCAGCGCCGCACCCAGCAGCAAAGCCGACAGAACCACCCAGGGAAATGGCAGGTGAAAGACCGCGATCGCCACGAAACTGAGGCCCGCAATCGCCCAGGGCAGCCAGTCACGCCGCGGCGAACCCAAGGACTTGCTGGCCAGGCGGTACAGAGCGTGCAAAACAATCGCGGCCACGGCCGACTTCAGGCCCTGAAACAAACCCGCCACCAGCGGCAATTGACCCCAGACCATATAGCCCCAGCTCAGCGCAATCAGCAGCAGCAGCGAAGGCAGGACGAAAAGCCCACCCGCCAGCAAGCCACCCCGGGTGCGGTGCATCAGCCAGCCCAGGTAGGTGGCCAGTTGCTGCGCCTCGGGTCCGGGCAACAGCATGCAATAGTTCAGCGCATGCAAAAAGCGTTTTTCAGACACCCAGTGCCTGCGCTCGACCAGCTCGCGGTGCATGATCGCAATTTGCCCGGCGGGCCCGCCAAAACTAATCAGGCCCAGCTGCAACCAAAACCAAAGGGCCTGCCTGAACGGTACTTCCCGTGGCGTTACCAATTGACCTCACGGTCGGGCGTTGCGCCGATGCGATGCAATGACAGGTCGGCCCCTTCAAACTCCTCTTCCTGAGTCAGGCGCAGGCTGGTGACGCTCTTGATGAGCCCGTACACCGCAAAGCCGGCAATTACCGCCCACAGCACCCCCATGGCGGTGCCTAGAAGTTGCGCGCTCAGACTGACTCCACCCAAGCCGCCTAAGGCCTGGCTGCCAAAAATCCCGGCCGCGATGCCGCCCCAGGTGCCGCACAGGCCATGCAAGGGCCAGACGCCCAGAACGTCATCGATCTTCCACCGGTTCTGGGTCAGCGTGAACATCACGACAAACAGCGCGCCCGCCACAGAACCCACCACGAGCGCACCCAAAGGGTGCATCAGGTCGGAGCCGGCGCACACGGCGACCAGGCCGGCAAGCGGGCCGTTGTGTACAAAGCCGGGGTCATTTTTTCCGGCAACCAGCGCGGCCAGCGTGCCGCCGACCATGGCCATGAGCGAGTTGACGGCCACCAGGCCGGAAATTTTGTCGATGGTCTGCGCGCTCATGACGTTAAAGCCAAACCAGCCGACCGTCAAAATCCAGGCGCCCAGCGCCAGAAAAGGAATGTTCGAGGGCGGGTGAGCCGACACGGCGCCGTCCTTGCGGTATCGGTTGCTGCGCGCGCCCAGCAGCACAACGGCGGGCAGCGCCAGCCAACCCCCCAGGGCATGGACAACGACCGAGCCGGCGAAGTCGTGGAATTCAAACCCGGTGGCCGACTTGATCCAGGCCTGTATGCCGAAGTTCTGGTTCCAGACGATGCCTTCAAAGAGCGGGTAGACCAGGCCAACGATGACGGCCGTGGCGATCAGTTGCGGGTAAAAGCGGGCGCGCTCGGCGATGCCCCCCGAGATGATGGCCGGAATGGCGGCGGCGAAGGTCAAGAGAAAGAAAAACTTGACCAGTTCGTAGCCATTTTTAGCGGCCAGCTGTTCTGCGCCCACAAAAAAGTGCGTCCCGTAGGCCACGCCGTAGCCCACCAGAAAATAGACCACGGTTGAAATGGAGAAGTCGACCAGAATTTTGACCAGCGCGTTGACCTGGTTTTTCTTGCGAACCGTGCCGAGCTCAAGAAATGCAAAGCCAGCATGCATGGCTAGCACCATGATGCCGCCCAGCAAAATGAACAAAGCGTCAGAGCCCTGTTTTAGTGCTTCCATGCGAAATTTTCCTTTTAATGCCGTTTTATGGTGCGTTTTTGGTCGACTCCGGAGGAGTGCACCAAATCCAAGCAAGAAGTGCGCCCTAAATCGTGCGCGGCATCAGTGCTGGGGCCTTAGGGGCTCTGTTTTGGGTCTGCTTCGGCTCTCTTTGTGGCGCACGGATGGTCCCAAGCCCAAGTCGCGGCTCGGCGTCCGGGCGTGACGACAGCGCGGATATACTGCTCAGCGCGGGGCTGGCAGCGAAGATGCCCTGCCAAAAAGCTGGGTGTGACTCGGTCAATAGTCACAGCGGGCGCCCGCGGCTTTAGCGCCGATTTGCCTGGCTTGCGGGCGCTTGAAAAGTACAGCTAAAGACGTTTCCAGTACCCGGATTCGCTTTGGCGACGCCGGGTTTTGTTTTTCTGCAGGTGACTTTCTTGACCCTTGTCGCGACACCGCTGAGCATGCATTTCGGGCACGCCTTGCCTTTGCAAAGCGGCGCCAGCCTGAGTGCTTACGACCTGAGCTACGAGACTTACGGCACGCTCAACGCCGAGCGCTCCAATGCGGTGCTGATTTGCCACGCGCTCAATGCCTCGCACCATGTGGCGGGGGTTTACCGCGATGCCTCGGGCGAGCTGGTGCCGCGCTCGGAAGGCTGGTGGGACACCATGATCGGGCCCGGCAAGCCGGTGGATACCGACCGCTTCTTTGTTATTGGCGTGAACAACCTCGGATCATGCTTTGGCTCGACCGGCCCGATGCAGACCGACCCGCAGACCGGACAAATTTACGGCGCCGACTTCCCGGTGGTGACGGTCGAGGACTGGGTCGACGCCCAGGCCCGCCTGCTCGATGAGTTGGGCATTGCCACGCTGGCGGTGGTCATGGGCGGAAGCCTGGGCGGCATGCAGGCCCTGAGCTGGACACTGCGCTACCCCAACCGGGTGCGCCATGCCGTAGTGGTTGCCAGCGCGCCCAACCTGACGGCTGAAAACATTGCCTTCAACGAAGTGGCCCGCCGCGCCATCGTGACCGACCCGGATTTTCATGGCGGGCATTTTTACCGCCACGGCGTACTGCCTAAGCGCGGCTTGCGCATCGCCCGCATGATTGGTCACATCACGTACCTGAGCGACGACGTGATGAACGAAAAATTCGGACGCCAGCTGCGGAGGGCGGTAGCGGCAGCCCCGACGGGCCCGGCCGGCGAGTTGGCGCCTTACAAGTTTTCGACGCAGGAAGTCGAGTTCGAGATCGAGAGTTACTTGCGCCACCAGGGCGACAAATTCGCCGAGTACTTTGACGCCAACACCTATTTGCTGATCACCCGGGCGCTTGATTACTTTGATCCGGCCCGCGACGTCGGCGGCGATTTGTCGCTGGCTTTTGCCAAGGCGCGTGCCAAGTTTCTCTTGGTGAGTTTCACCACCGACTGGCGCTTTTCGCCGGCGCGCAGCCGCGAAATCGCCAAGGCCCTGCTCGACAACCAGCGCGACGTGAGCTACGCCGAAATCGACGCTCCGCATGGGCATGACGCCTTCTTGCTCGACGATGCCCGCTACCTGGGAATTGTTCGCTCCTATTTCGAGAAGGTCGTTGGATGAGCACTGTGCCTGCTGCCCCTTTGCCGTCGGCGGATTTGCTGTCAATCGCCCGCCTCGTGCCCAGGGGCGCTCGTGTTCTGGACCTGGGCTGCGGCACCGGCGAGCTGCTCGACCACCTGATCCGCGAGCGTGACTGCTCGGGCTATGGCGTCGAGCTCAGCGACGAGAATGTGCGCGCCTGCGTGGCCCGCGGCGTGAACGTCTTGCAGCTCAATCTTGAGGAGGGGCTCTCGGTCTTTGGTGACAGCTCATTTGATGTCGTGTTGCAAATCGACACGCTGCAGCATTTACGCAATGCGGAAGTCATGCTGCGCGAAACCGCCCGCGTCGGGCGCATCGGCGTGATTGCTTTCCCCAACTTCGGTCACTGGCCCAACCGCCTGGCCGTCTTGCGCGGCCGCATGCCCGTGACCAAGGTGCTGCCCTACCAGTGGTACGACACGCCCAATATCCGTGTGGGTACCTTGCAGGACTTTGAGGCGCTGGCGCTTAAAAACCAGCTCAACATCCTGGACCATTTTGGATTGCAGGACGGCAAGGAAGTGCGGTTTTTGCCGAATGTGCGCGCCAGCCGCGCCGTCTTCAAAGTCCAGCGAACGTGACCCCGGCAGGCCCGGAGCGCCCTTTGTCAGACGGGCCCGAAGGACCGACAGTGCCGTAGTCGGGGGGCGTCGCTGCCCGGCATTCTTGAACTACTTTCACGCAAAGTTTCAAAGATCGGGGAGACGTCGAAGAAATCTAACCTCAGCCTTGTTTTCAAGCCACGCTTGTTTGTAACAAAGCAAAACCTGGGGGAGGTCATTAGCCAGGTTTTCAGGTCGCCAGAAATAAGCCGTCAAGAACGGGCAGTCAGCGCGAAAAGTGCCGGCTACCGGGACCTTGCGCGCTCATATTTCCAAACTATTTCAATAATCTCAGGGCTAACCACTAGTTACGATAGTTGCCTGCCACTAAAAGAGATGGCGCATAATCCAGGGGTGTGGATGTAAGCATCCACGCAAGTTAGGTGATCGGTCAGTTTCGCGCGCCACAGCGGTACGTTTGAAAATTTGTTGTGCTTTCGGGACCCCATCGCTTTTGTTTTTGTGTTTTAGAGGAGTCCCTGAATGGGCAACAAACTTTACGTCGGTAACCTGCCTTACTCGGTGCGTGACGAAGACCTGCAACAATCTTTTGGCCAATTTGGCGCTGTCACCAGCGCTAAAGTCATGATGGAACGCGATACTGGTCGCTCCAAAGGCTTTGGCTTTGTCGAAATGGGCAGCGATGCAGAAGCCCAGGCAGCCATCAACGGCATGAACGGTCAGCCTTTGGGCGGCCGTAGTGTTGTCGTGAACGAAGCCCGTCCCATGGAAGCCCGTCCCCCACGCAGCGGTGGCGGCTTCGGTGGTGGTGGCGGTGGTGGTGGCGGCTACGGTGGTGGTGGCGGTGGCGGCGGTCGTTCTGGTGGCGGCGGCTACGGCGGCGGCGGCGGCGGTGGCAGTGACGGCGGCTTCCGCAGCCCTTACGGCGGCGGCGGTAGCGGCGGTGGCCGTTCCGGTGGCGGCGGCGGTGGTGGACGCGGCGGCTACTAAGCCCTGCCGAGACCCAGGTCCATTCTTTTGGGCCGCAGGCGGCCGAATGATCTTAAAAACGATCTCGGGACAGATTTCGCAGAGATGGTTAAGCAAACTGCTTCTGCCCTCAAAAAGTCTGTCCTTCAAATAGCAGCCCGCCAAAAGGCTTCGAAACTTCGGTTTTGAAGCCTTTTTTCTTTGCCGGCTAACCAACGGCAGTGGTCTGGCGCGACGGAGCATCGCTTGCCCACCCACCAAGGAACTCCGATGCCCGGGTCTGACTACACTTGGAGTCTCCTTCGCCAGCCGCTAAGGACCTGTTTTGCCCTCGATACCCAAGGCTTCATGGACACTTTTCTCACGGTGGTGCTGCTCGCCCTTGGCGGCTACGCACTCAAATCAAAAAGCGAACGTCGCCGCATGGCCCTGCTGGCACGGCATCTGGGCGAGTTCGATATTGAAAAAATGATGGGTAGTCTCAACGAAGGCTACCTGCGCGCGCTCGGTGAAAGCGATCACCTGCGGCGCGACGCCATCTGGCACGTGCTGCTGACCACTGAAACGCGGCTGAGTGAGCAGCTGCAACAGCTCGCTGCCGGATTTGCAAAACTGCCAGCCCTGCCAACCCGGGTCAGTCGCTTGCCCTGGCCGCTGTCGGTGGCGAGCCTGAGCCTGGCACCGCTGCTGCCCGGCGTGCTGGCCCGCACATCGTTTGACATGCGCGAGTTGCTGGCGCTGCATGCCCATGCCATTGGCGCTGCCGCGCGCAACGAACAAGGGCTCTCGCCCCGGGACAAGGCGTTCAAGATATCGGCGGAGCTATTTTTGATGCAACACAGCTGCCATTGGTTTTGCAGGTCGCGCGGCATCGCTTCGGCACGCTTGCAGGTACGTCATCAAAACTCTTACGCCAAGGTGCTGGATTCGGTAGCGCCGGCAACGCGCCGAGCCTATCTGGCGCTGGTCGGCGCCTGAGAGACCGGGCGAGCGGTTTGTCACCGCACGCTGCAGTCATATCCGTGGCTCTGCCAAAAGCGCAGACCACCGACGACTACGCGGCGCTGCTTCCCTGGTACCTTGTGCTGCCGGCCGAGTGAATTTGAGCAGCCCCAACCGTGCGAGGCAATCACATCTGAGCGCGCTGCGCAAGGCACGCGGTTGATAGACCGTCTGCTGTGCGCAATGGTTAAGGGCCATGCCGAAAAGAGTTTGAACGCGTTGCGTTGTCGAGTCCCTCACACCTGACGCACCGCCGCGCCACTCTTAGCCTTCGCGCTTGGCTGGCGGCCTGGAGGTTGGCGGTCCGGGGGAGGATCCTCAGGAATGGCGGATCTGACTGAACCTAAATCCTGCATTTACCCCGATGCCGGCAGTGCATCGGGCGGTCTGAACAGGCCAATTGCGGGGGCGATTTTGTCGCTTACGTAGCGCACCAGCACGGCCCATGGGTCCGCCGTTTTGAACTGCTCCGCAGTGCCCCTGACATGCTGCAACGCCGCACGGATATTGGCGATCAACGATTTGAGGATGCTGGCCTGGCCATGCATGGGCGTGAGGTAGAGCGTGGTCTGCCCGGCGTGACGGCTGCCTTGCCCCCCGATGGCCACCCAAACTC
>CAIMVC010000411.1 GCA_903844825.1 uncultured Burkholderiales bacterium
AGGCCGCTTCTTTGTAAAACAAGCCGGTCTTGAGCGTGCGCGCACCTAATGGCGTCACTGCTTGGTGGATGGCGCCTATATGCTCCGGGGTAGTGCCGCAGCAACCGCCCACAATGTTGACCAGCCCCTCGAGGGCGAATTCGCGCAGCAGGCGGCTCGTCACGTCGGGCGTTTCGTCAAAGCCGGTGTCGCTCATGGGATTGGGCAGGCCTGCGTTGGGGTAGCAGCTGATGAAGGTATCGCCCGCCACCCGTGCAAGTTCCTGAATGTAGGGGCGCATCAGCGTGGCGCCAAGCGCGCAGTTCAGGCCCACGGCCAGGGGTTGGGCGTGGCGCACGCTGTGCCAGAAGGCGGTGACGGTCTGACCGCTCAGGATCCGACCCGAAGCGTCGGTCACGGTGCCGCTGATGATCAGCGGCAGCCGCTCGCCGGACTGGTCAAAGTACTCGTCGATGGCGAACAATGCAGCCTTGGCATTGAGGGTGTCAAAAATGGTTTCAACCAGCAGCACGTCACTGCCGCCCTTGACCAGCGCTTCGGTTTGCTCAAAATAGGCCTGACGCAGTTCTTCAAAGTTGGTGTTGCGCGCGCCAGGGTCGTTGACATCCGGGCTGATGCTGGCGGTCTTGGGCGTCGGCCCCAGGGCACCGACGACAAAGCGCGGCTTGTCGGGCGTGGAGAACTTGTCGCAGGCGGCGCGGGCAATGCGAGCCGATTCGTAGTTCATCTCCACCGCCAGGTGGGCCATGTCGTAATCAGCCTGGGCCACGGTGGTGGCGCCAAAGGTGTTGGTCTCGATCATGTCGGCACCCGCGGCCAGATAGCCTTCGTGGATATCTGCAATCACGTCCGGCCGGGTCAGGCTCAGGAGCTCGTTATTGCCCTTGATGTCCTTGTGAAAGTCTTTGAACCGTTCGCCCCGGTACTGGGCTTCGCTGAGCTTGAAGCGCTGGATCATGGTGCCCATGGCGCCGTCCAGAATGGCGATGCGCTGCTGCAAGATGGCCGGCAGTGCCTGGCCTCGGGTGTAGGTGATCAAAGACATGCGGCGATTGTAGGGAAACAAGGGCCAAGCAACCCAAAGCCTGCGGCGTCGCGGACGGCGTTGACTGCCGCCGCTGCGCGATTTTCCCAGGGGCCACGCTGCGGGCGGGGCCGTTTCCCCGACAATACCGGCTTGCTCTGAATTCGCCCCTGACTTGCTGCCCCCGCCCCGGACCATGAAACACCTGCAACCCGAAGAAGCCTGGCACTACGTGCAATCGCGAAGCGACGTCTTGTTCGTTGATGTGCGCATGGAAATTGAATCGCTTTACGTGGGTCGCCCACCGGGCGTGGTGAATGTGCCCTGGTACGAATACCCCGAACTGTTGCCCGACGCCGCGCGTTTCGCTGACGCGGTGGTGCGTGAAGCGCGTGACAAGTCGCAGCCGGTACTGCTGATCTGCCGCTCGGGCCAGCGCACCCTGGAGGCGGGCGCCGTGCTGGAATCTGCCGGCTTTGTGGACGTGGCGCATGTCGTCCATGGTTTTGAGGGCGAGCTGGACGCCCAGTTTCGGCGCTCAACGCTGTCGGGCTGGCGCTTTGCCGGACTGCCGTGGGAGCAGATGTAGGGGCGGGCCTTGGCGGCTGCGTACTTTTTGTGAATTTTTTCGCTCTTTTCGAACCACGGTCACGCCTTGCACACCAACCACCCGTCCTCTGCCCCTTCGCCGCTCGACATTTTGGGCGAGGTCTTTGGGTACGACAGTTTTCGCGGGCCGCAGGAAGCCATCGTCAACCATGTCGTGCATGGCGGTGATGCCCTGGTGCTGATGCCCACCGGCGGAGGCAAGTCGCTGTGCTACCAGATCCCGGCGATCGTTCGCCAGCAAGCCGGCCATGGGGTGACCATCGTGATATCACCGCTGATCGCGCTGATGCACGACCAGGTCGGTGCCCTGCACGAGGCTGGCGTGCCGGCGGCATTTTTGAATTCAACGCAGACCCAGGACGAAGGCAGTGCGCTTGAAAAGCAGCTGCTGCGCAACGAGCTCACCTTGCTGTATGCCGCCCCCGAACGCATCAACACGCCCCGCATGAAGGGCCTGCTGACGTCCCTGCATGAGCGTGGCCTGCTGAGTCTTTTTGCCATCGACGAGGCGCATTGCGTAAGCCAGTGGGGCCACGACTTTCGGCCCGAGTACCGCTCGCTGAGCCTCTTGCACGAAACCTTCCCCGACGTGCCGCGCATGGCGCTGACTGCCACCGCCGACGCCTTGACGCGGCAGGACATGATCGAGCGGCTCAAGCTCGAAGACGCACGTCAGTTTGTCAGCAGTTTTGACCGGCCGAACATCCGCTATACGATTGTCGAAAAAACCGACCCCACCCGCCAGCTGCTGCGCTTCATTGAAGGCGAACATGCGGGCGAGGCCGGCATTGTGTACTGCCAGTCGCGCAAGCGCGTCGAAGAAATCGCCGACATGCTGCAAGACGCCGGCTTGAATGCGATGGCCTACCATGCCGGGCTCGATTCGTCGGTTCGCCAGCAGCGGCAGGACCGCTTCTTGCGCGACGACGCCATGATCATGGTCGCCACCATCGCGTTCGGCATGGGCATCGACAAGCCCGATGTGCGCTTTGTGGCGCACCTGGACATGCCTAAAAATATCGAAGGCTACTACCAGGAAACCGGGCGGGCTGGCCGCGACGGCCTGCCCGCCAACGCCTGGATGGCTTACGGCCTGCAAGACGTGGTGAACCAGCGCCGCATGATCGACACCAGCGAAGTCGCCAGCGAAGAATTCAAGCAAGTCATGCGCGGCAAACTCGACGCGCTGCTCACCCTGGCCGAAGACACCGGCTGCCGCCGAGCCGCACTGCTGCGCTACTTCGGCGAAGAGCTGAACGATGCCCCCTCGGGGGGCAGCGAAGTACGCGCAGCAACGAGCGTGGGGGCCGACAGTTCTCCGCAGGGCCGCCCCAAGGAGAACAGCGCCCCCTCGGGGGGCAGCGCATTACACGAAGTGAAAAGCGTGGGGGCCCACACCAATTGTGGCAATTGCGACAACTGCCTGAACCCGCCGGCGGTGTGGGACGCGACCGACGCTGCCCGCAAGATGCTCAGCTGCATTTACCGGGTGCACCAGGCCAGCGGCATCAGCTTCGGTGCGGGCCACTTGATGGACATTCTGCGCGGCAAGGCGACGGATAAAGTGGTGCAGCACGGGCACGACAAACTCAGCACGTTTGGCATCGGGGCCGATCTGGGCGAAACGCAGTGGCGCAGCGTGCTGCGCCAGTTGATCGCCAAAAACATGGTGCGCGTCAACAGCGAAGCGTTCAACACCCTGGAGCTGTTGCCCGATGCGCGTGCCGTGCTGCGCGGCGAGGTCGGCGTCATGCTGCGTGAACAGGCGGGTGGCCCAGCGGGCGAGCGCAAAAAGCGCGGCGGCAAATCCACCAAGACCTCGGTCAAGGGCATGGCAGAAGCCAGCCTCAACGCCGGTGCGCTCGAGCGTCTGGGAAAGCTCAAGGCCTGGCGTGCCGAGGTCGCCCGCGAACACAATTTGCCGGCGTTCGTGATCTTTCACGACGCCACCTTGCGCGCCATCGCCGAGCGCAGCCCACAGCAGTTGCAAGACCTCGAAGGCATCAGTGGCATGGGCGCCAAGAAACTGCAGGCCTACGGTGCCGAGGTGCTGCGGGTCTGCACCGATTCGGTGTGAGCGCGCGATCCCGTCGCGGCGAGGCGCGAACCGGCCCGTAGCTGCCAGGGCCAAACCGTCCCGTCACTGTCCGAGGGGCCGTGGCAGTCCAGGAGCCCGCAGGAATGAATTGCCGCGCTGCGCTCGCAAACGCGCAAGCTTCCCCTCGCGGCGAGGCCCCAACCTTCTGCGTCGCGGCAAGGTCCGAGCCGCCCCGGGTAAGTGCGGGCTGACGGCTCAGCGCTGCCTGGGTTAGCATCGGGCGCTGTGCGGCGTCTTGCTGCACCTGATTAATTCACCGGAGAATCAAATGCTCGAACTTGCCAAAAAACATGGCCTCACGGCCCTGACCCTCGCTGGCCTGACGCTGGCTTTTGCGCTGCCTGCGCATGCTGGCAAAACGCTGGACGCGATCAAGTCGCGTGGCCAGGTGGTGTGCGGCGTCAATACCGGCCTGGCCGGTTTCGCTGCAGCCGACTCCAGTGGCAACTGGTCGGGCATCGACGTGGACGTGTGCAAGGCCGTGGCCGCCGCCACGTTAGGCGATGCGACCAAGGTCAAGTACGTGCCGCTGAACGCGCAGCAGCGTTTTACCGCGCTGCAGTCAGGCGAGATTGACGTGCTCTCGCGCAACACCACCTTCAGCCTGACCCGCGACGCCTCGCTTGGCTTGCACCAGACGGCGGTCACGTACTACGACGGTCAGGGCTTCATGGTGCCCGTCAAGAGCAAGATCAAGAGCGCCAAGCAGCTCAAGGGCCAGACCGTCTGCGTGCAGTCGGGCACCACCACCGAGAAAAACCTGACCGACTTCTCGCGTGCCAACCAGCTCAACATCAAGCCGGTGGTGTTTGAAAAGCTCGAAGCAGCCAACAGCGCTTATTTCTCGGGTCGCTGCATCGCCTACACCACCGACGCCTCGGGCCTGGCCTCGATCCGCAACAAGGAAGCCAAGAACCCGGCCGAGCATGTGATCCTGCCCGAGCTGATCTCCAAAGAGCCGCTGGGCCCCATGGTTCGCCGGGGTGATGACGAATGGTTTGCCATCGTCAAGTGGGTGATCTACGGCCTGCTCGAAGCAGAGGAGTATGGTGTCACGCAAGCCAATGTGGACCAGCTCAAGACCAGCACCACCGACCCGGTCGTACAGCGTCTGCTGGGCACCACCGAAGACACCGGAAAGCTGCTGGGACTGGACAAAGAGTGGATGGTTCGCGCCGTCAAGGCCACGGGCAATTACGGCGAAATGTTTGAGCGCAACGTGGGCCCCAAGTCGGCGCTGGGCCTGCCGCGTGGCGTCAACAGCCTGTGGAACAAGGGCGGCCTGATGTACGCTTATCCGATTCGCTGAGCACGGTCTGGCCGAGCCCTAAAAAACCGTCTGCCGGGCACGCCTTGCAGACGGTTTTTTTCAAGGGTGACCCGCTATCCCGCGCCGTTGGTCGCCATCCTTTTACAGTGACCCCCGAGCCATGCAGATGACAGATTGACCCGGTGACCTCATGACCACGTCCACACCACTTCGAACGCCTCCGAAAAAAACCTGGTCCTGGCGCAGCCAGGCCTTTCGGGGTCTGGTCTACCAGGCGCTGGCCTTGCTTGCCATTGGCATGGTGGTCTGGTACCTGGCCCACAACACCCTGCTGAACATGCGCGAGCGCGGCATTCAAAGCGGCTTTGATTTTTTGTTCCAGACGGCGGGTTTTGACATCGGCGAAAGCCTGATCGCTTTTGAGTCGAACGAGCATTACTGGCGCGCTTTTTTGGTGGGCCTGCTCAACACCCTGCGCGTGGCGGTGCTCGGCATCATCCTGACGACACTGATCGGCACGCTGGTGGGGGTCGGACGTTTTTCGCGCAACGCGCTGGTGCGTGGGCTGTGTCAAGCCTATGTGGAGTTCTTCCGTAACGTGCCGATCTTGCTGCAGTTGCTGATGTGGTACCTGCTCTTTACGGAGCTGCTGCCCGAGGCCGCCGAGGCCTGGCAACTCGGCTCGGTCTATCTGAGCAAGGGCGGTGTGAATTTCCCTATCCCCCTCTGGGCTGCCGGTCACGCCTGGGCTGGCTTCGGGCTGCTCGCTGGCGGCTTGCTGGCCTGGCTGTACCGGCGCTGGGCGATCGCTCATTTTGAAGCCACTGGCGAGCCACGCAGCCTGTTCTGGGTGCCGCTGGCGCTGGTGATCGTCATGGGCGTGCTGGGCTGGCTGCTCGGCGGTGCCCCGCTGGCGCTGGACGAGCCAAGACGCGGCGAATTCTCAATTGAAAACGGCGGCGCCCTGACGCCGGAGTTCATCGCCGTCTTGCTCGGTCTGACGGTCTACACCGCCGCCTTTGTGGCCGAGGTGGTGCGCGCCGGCATTGGCTCGGTGGCGGCCGGCCAGAGCGAAGCGGCCGCTGCGCTGGGACTGAGCCGCCGCCAGGAAATGCGCCTGGTAATGCTGCCGCAGGCCCTGCGCGTGATCATTCCGCCGCTGACCAACCAGTACCTGAACCTGACCAAAAACTCGTCGCTGGCGGTGGCCATTGGTTACCCCGACGTGGTGTCGATTGCCAACACCGCCATCAACCAGACCGGCCGCGCGGTAGAGTGCATTGCCATCGTGATGCTGATTTACCTGAGCACCTCGCTGCTGACCTCGGTGCTCATGAATATCTACAACAGCCGCGCCGCGATCAAGGAGCGTTAAGTCATGACCGCTCAGACCTTTCAAGTGATTCCCGCCCGCCCGGCGCCTGTGCGCACTGGCGGTCTGACCGCCTGGCTGCGCAGCAACCTTTTTGCCGACGCCCGCACCTCGCTGGCCACCGTGTTGATGGGCGCTTTGCTGCTGTGGTTTTTGCCGCAGTTTATGAACTGGGCGCTGCTGACCGCCGCCTGGCGACCCGATGCCCAGGCCTGCCGTGCCGAGGGCGTGGGCGCTTGCTGGGGCGTGATCAGCGAGAAGTACCGCTTCATCATTTTTGGCCGCTACCCTTTTGAGCAGCAATGGCGCCCGCTGCTCGCCACGCTGCTCTTGCTGGGCCTGCTGGTGGCGAGCTGCACGCGCGCCTTCTGGCGGCCCTGGCTGGCCTTGCTGTGGGCCGGTGGGCTGGCGGCGTTTTTTACCCTGATGCTGGGCGGCACGCTGGGCCTCGCCGCGGTAGAGACCGATCGCTGGGGCGGCCTGCCGCTGACGCTGCTGCTGGCCTCGCTGTCGATTGCCATGGCTTTTCCGCTGGCGCTGCTGGTGGCCCTGGGGCGCCGCTCGCAACTGCCGGCCATCCGCAGTCTGTGCACGGTGTATGTGGAGCTGGTGCGCGGTGTGCCGCTGGTCTCGGTGCTGTTCATGGCCTCGTTCATGTTCCCGCTGTTCATGCCGCAAGGCACCAAGATCGACGTGTTGATCCGGGTGCTGGTGGGCATCACGCTGTTTGCCGCGGCCTACATGGCCGAGGTCATCCGCGGCGGTCTGCAAGCCATTCCCAAGGGGCAGGTCGAGGCGGCCGCCACGCTGGGCCTGAGCTACTGGCAGACGCAGCGCAAGATCGTGCTGCCGCAGGCGCTGGCGATGGTGGTGCCGGGCCTCATGAACAACTTCATTGCGATCTTCAAGGACACCTCGCTGGTGACCATCGTCAGCCTCTACGAGCTCACCGGCTCGCTGGGCCTGGCACTGAACTCCGACGCCGACTGGCGGCCCTACAAAATCGAGGGCTACCTCTTCATTGCCCTGATTTACTTTTCGTTCTGCTTTTCGATGTCGCGCTACAGCCACTGGGTTGAAATGCAGGCCAACAAAGGCAAGCAGCGCTGACGCTGCACCTACCCGCGCTACCCCTGGCCAGCACAGCACTTTTTAGTTTTGGAGCAACATGTCTGAACCCATCATCAGCTTTGACAAAGTCAACAAGTGGTACGGCAACGATTTTCATGTGCTGCGCGACATTGACCTGAACGTTGCCAAGGGCGAGCGCATCGTTATTTGCGGGCCGTCGGGTTCGGGCAAGTCGACGCTGATTCGCTGCATCAACCGTCTCGAAGAGCACCAGCAAGGCCGGCTGATCGTCGACGGGATCGAGCTGGCCGACGATATAAAGGCCATTGACGCCGTGCGCAAACAAGTCGGCATGGTGTTTCAGCAGTTCAACCTGTTCCCGCACCTGAGCGTGCTGGAGAACCTCACGCTGTCGCCGATCTGGGTCGGCAAGCTGCCTAAAAAGCAAGCCGAAGAAAAAGCCATGGCGCAGCTCGAGCGCGTCAAGATCGCCGAGCAGGCGCACAAGTACCCGCTGCAACTCTCCGGCGGCCAGCAGCAACGCGTGGCGATTGCCCGCGCCCTGTGCCTGACGCCCAAGATCATGCTGTTTGACGAGCCCACTTCGGCGCTCGACCCGGAGATGATCAAGGAGGTGCTTGACGTCATGGTCGAACTCGCCGAGCAGGGCATCACCATGCTGTGCGTGACCCACGAAATGGGCTTTGCCAAAGCCGTGGCCGACCGCGTGATCTTCATGGACCAGGGCCAGATCGTCGAGCAAAACACACCGGCCGAATTTTTCCACCATCCGCAAACCGACCGCGCGCAGGACTTTTTGTCAAAGATTCTGGGGCACTGAGCGGCCGTCTCGCGGCCGCATGTGTTCGCGGCCCGCTGCGCCAAGCGTAAAGAAAAGTCAGCGGGCATCCACTGGTCAAAAACGGCGCGAAATTGCCGCCACAATTTCGGCCTTCATGCGCCTGTCCCGATCGGCGCCAAGCCCGACTGAACCGAGGACACCGCATGCTCACGCTCCAGGACATTGAAGACGCGGCCGCCCGCCTGCAGGGGCAACTGCTGGACACGCCATGTGTGGCGTCCAAAACGCTGTCGCAGATCACCGGCGCCCAGCTGTACCTGAAGTTCGAGAACCTGCAGTACACCGCGTCCTTTAAAGAGCGGGGCGCCTGCAACAAGTTGGCACAGCTCACGCCGGCCGAGCGGGCGCGCGGGGTGATCGCCATGAGCGCCGGCAACCATGCGCAAGGCGTGGCCTACCACGCGCAGCGGCTGGGCTTGCGGGCGGTGATCGTCATGCCGCGTTTCACGCCGGGGGTGAAGGTCGAACGCACCCGGGCCTTTGGCGCCGAGGTGGTGCTGCATGGCGACACACTGGACGAAGCGCGTGCCTGCGCGCTGGCGCTGGCCCAGACGCATGGCTATGTTTTTGTGCACCCTTATGACGACGAAGCCATCATCGCCGGCCAGGGCACGGTCGCGCTGGAGATGCTGCGGGCCGTGCCCGACCTCGACGTGCTGGTGGTGGCCGTTGGCGGCGGGGGCCTGATCGCCGGCATGGCGACCGCGGCCAGGGCGATGCGGCCCGGCATCGAGATCGTGGGCGTGCAGAGCCTGCGCTTTGCGGCCATGGTCGACGCGATCAAGGGATCGCACCATCCGCAGGGCCTGACGACCATCGCCGACGGCATTGCAGTGGGCAGCCCCGGAGTGCTGACGAGGGCCATCATCGAAGAGCGGGTCAATGACCTGGTGCTGGTCGATGAGGGCGACATCGAGCAGGCCATCGTGATGCTGCTGGAAATCGAAAAGACGCTGGTCGAAGGCGCGGGCGCCGCCGGCCTGGCCGCGCTGCTCAAGTACCCCGAGCGCTTTGCCGGCAAGAAGGTCGGACTGGTGCTCTGCGGCGGCAACATCGAACCGCTGGTGCTGGCCGCCATCATCGAGCGGGGCATGGTGCGGGCCGGGCGCCTGGCCCGCATCAAGGTCAGCGCGCGCGACGTGCCCGGTTCGCTGGCCCGCATCACGGCGACGGTGGCCGAAGCCGGCGCCAACATTGACGAAGTGCACCATCAGCGCGCCTTCACCACGTTGCCTGTGCAAAGCGTCGCCATCGAGCTGGTGATCCAGACGCGCAACCGGGCGCACATTGAGCAAGTGCTGCAGGCGTTGCAAACGGCTGGCTTCGAAGCCTCGCAGCACTGACGTTGAGGCCGGGCCGCTGTCCCCGCCACACCAAGGGGCACAGGCCTGGCGCACCAATCTGGACGTTCCAGACAAAGTCTGTAACTTTTTGGTGCGCGGACACGTCCACTTTGTGTGCATTCTTCAAAAATATTGCGTACAAAATTGGCACAGCGTTTGCTAAAGTGTTCGCATGAGTTCCATCCGCCCACTTCAAGCGGCCGCCATCGAACTGGTGGCCTTGAGCAAACAGTTTGCCAGCGGCCCGCCCGCCGTTGACAACATCGACTTGCTGGTGGCCAGTGGCAGCTACTGCTGTTTGCTGGGCCCTTCGGGCTGCGGAAAAAGCACCACGCTGCGCATGATTGCCGGGCACGAGCTGGCCAGCAGCGGTGACATCTTGCTGGAAAACCGCAACATCACCCACCTGCCGGCGGCCGCGCGCGGCACGGCCATGATGTTTCAGAGCTTTGCGCTGTTTCCGCACCTCAGCGCCCTGGACAACGTCGCCTTCAGCCTGAAGATGAAAGGCGTCGCCCAGGTGCAGCGCCACGCCCGTGCCCGCGACCTGCTCGAGCGCGTGTCCATGGGCCACCTGGCCGAGCGGCTGCCGGGGGAGTTGTCGGGTGGGCAGCAGCAGCGGGTGGCGCTGGCCCGCGCGCTCATCACCCAGCCGCGGGTGCTGTTGCTCGACGAGCCGCTGTCGGCCCTGGACCCTTTCTTGCGCATTCAGATGCGCGCCGAGCTCAAGCGCTGGCAAAAAGAGCTGGGCCTGACCTTCATTCATGTGACGCACTCGCAAGAAGAGGCCATGGCGCTGGCCGACACCATGGTCGTGATGAACCGTGGCGCCATTGAGCAAGTCGGCTCGCCGCGTGAGGTTTTCAATCGTCCCGCCAGCGAATTCGTGGCGCGCTTCATGGGCGGGCACAACGTGCTCGACACCCCTGGCGGCAAGATTGGCGTGCGCAGCGATCTCATGCAAATTCGCCCCGCCGATGGCCCGCTCAGCGGCGCGGAGCAGGGCTTGCCGGCCATCGTCATTGACGTGCAGTACCAGGGCACGCATGTGCTGCTTGGCTTGCAGCGGTCGGGCAGCGCGTTGCCGGCCGACAGCACGGCCGAACTCAGCGTCATGTTGTCCGAAACCCGCTTTGCCGAACACGCTTACACCCCCGGCGAGGCGGTGCGGCTGTCGTGGGCGGCCGATGCGGCCCATTCCTTGCAAAGCAGCCCTGCGCGGGCCTGAGCCAGTTGCCCTGCCGGCCCGAGCGTTTGCCTGTTTCCCCTTTGCCTTTCTTTTTTCACCACCAACCCCCAGGAGCTTTATGTCTGATTCCCTGATTGATCTGGCCACCAAGGCCGACAGCGCCACCGCCTTGCCACGCCGCAGCCTGCTCAAGGGCACGGCCGGCATTTTGGCCACCGGCCTGTTTCCCGCCGTTCACTCGGCCGAGCCCATTGTGCTGCGCTACCTGGGCACCGCCGTCAACCAGGACAAGGCGATTGCCGACAAGTTCAAGGCCGACACCGGCATCACCATCCAGTACGTGGCCGTGACCACCGACGACGTGACCAAGCGCGCCGTCACCGCCCCCAACAGCTTTGACCTGATTGACACCGAGTACTTCTCGCTCAAGAAAATCGTGCCCACCGGCAACCTCAAGGGCATCGATACCAAGCGCATCAAAAATGCCGGCAAGATCACGCCGCTGTTCACCACCGGCATGGTCAACGGCAAGGCCGTGGGCGACCAGGGCACGGCGCCCAAGAAAGTGATCTTCCTCGAAGGCGAAAAGTCCAAGGTTTTCGCCAAGAGCCCGACCCAGTTCATGTCGCTTAT
>CAIMVC010000412.1 GCA_903844825.1 uncultured Burkholderiales bacterium
TGAGGTAGGCATAGTGCCTGGGTGTGAGCTTGATGCCGGCCACGCCAAACGACTGCGGCACCAGATCGACAAAGGGGTCGTGCGGCTTGGGCAGGTTCAGGTGCACCGCGTCCATGACTTCCTGCGTGGCGTGCGGCCCGGTCACCGCCAGCACGCTGGGGTGCATTTGCCTGACCAGGTTGCCGCCCCCCTCGCCAGCCTTGGCGCCCAAGCAGCCGGTGACGATCACCCGCCCGTTCTGGGCCAGCGCCTCGCCAATCGTGTCGAGGCTTTCGCGCACGGCATCGTCGATAAAGCCACAGGTGTTGACGATCACCAGATCGGCACCTTCAAATGTCTTGGAAGTCTGGTAACCCTCGGCGCTGAGTTGCGTGAGAATCAACTCGGAGTCGGTCAAAGCCTTCGGGCAGCCGAGGCTGACAAAACCCACACGGGGCGCTGATGGGGGCGCCGCAGGGGCGGAGGGTGAAGTTACGTCGCTCATCGGGGTATTGTCTCAGAGCCCGCTGACCAGAACCACGCGCCGCAGCGGCCGGCCGCTTTGGGCAGGAGGTTTTAAGGTTAGAGTTGCGCCACCAACGACTACAAGCGAGCATTTTCATGATTCTGGAATTGGCAGACATCCGCATTCAACCGGGCCAGCAGCAAGCCTTCGATCAGGCCATTCAACAGGGCCTGGCCACGGTGATTGCCGGCGCCAAGGGCTTTCAGGGCTTCAAGGTCAACAAGGGAATCGAATCGCCCGAGCGGTACATCCTGCAAATCTTTTGGGACACCCTGGAAGACCACACCGTCGGGTTTCGCCAGTCACCGGCGTTTGCTCAGTGGCGCGCCATCGTCGGGCCGTTTTTTGCCAGCCCGCCGGTGGTCGAGCACTTTGAACTCCTCGCCAAATCGTCCTGACACCTCTATTTGACAGACGTCTGAACGGCTTGGCCGCTGGCTTTGGCGGGCGCCGTGCCGTCGGGCTCTTGCGCTCCCGCCGGCTGGGGCATCTGCCGCTCGTGGCCAGACACCAGCCGATCAAGCAGACGAGCCAGTTGCTCGCCTTCGGCCTCGGTCAGCGGACTCAGGATGCGCTGCTGCGCCAGGCTGACGGCCGGCCGCATCTGTGCGACCACCGCCTGCCCTTCGGCAGTGACCCAAAGCAGCTTACGGCGCCGGTCCTTGGGATCGGCCTGACGCCTGATCCAGCCCTTGGCCTCCAGCCGACCGATGACCGAGCCCGAGGTGGCCGCATCAAAAGCCACTCGCCCGGCCAGCGTGATCTGGTCTTCGCCGGGCTTGTCAATGAGGGCATTGAGAATGGCGAACTGAACCGGCGTCACACCAAAGGCCGTGGTCTCCTCCATGAAGATCGAGACAGCAAACTGGTGCGCCCGGCGAATCAGGTGTCCGGGTGCGCTGCCAAATTTATAGCTCTTTAACATCGCTCGAGTTTAAGGGCGCAGATAACAGCCAGGATCACTCAAAGACTGCCACTCAGGGTATGCACCAGCCTGCCCGCACCACAGGACAGCATCTGTTGAGGCAAAATCCCGCAAACGACGCAGCAGAGCCGGTGGGCGGCGCTCAGCCGGCAGCAAAGCTATTCCAAGCACACAGTCAGCGGAGCCACAGCGTGGCCGCTTTGCCCAACCAGCCTGGCCGATCCCTTTCATTGTTCAACGCCTGCCTTGCAATTGATCAGGTCACTTCCAAAAGAAAGAGCTTCATGAGCTTCACGCACACACCACCAGCGCCCGTCACCGTGCCCGTGGCCGGATCGTCCGACCTTTTTCCGGTACACCGGATTTACTGCGTTGGCCGTAACTACGAGGAGCACGCCAAGGAGATGGGGTTCACGGGCCGAGAAGCGCCCTTCTTCTTTTTGAAGCCGGCCGATGCGCTGGTGGTGATCCCCGACGGCAGCGCTGGCACCATGCCCTATCCGTCCCTGACCCACAACCTGCACCATGAAATCGAGCTGGTGGTCGCCATTGGCAAGGGCGGCAAAAACATTGCTGCGGCCGACGCAGCACAGCATATTTTTGGCTACGCGATCGGCCTGGACATGACGCGCCGCGATCTGCAAAACGACATGAAAAAGGCTGGTCGCCCATGGTGTATCGGCAAAGCCTTCGACCATTCGGCACCGATCGGCCCCATCACGCCCGCCGATCAGGCTGGCGACATCAACCATGCGGAGATCTACCTGCAAGTCGGCGGGCAGGACCGCCAGCGCAGCACGGTGGCCAAGCTGATCTGGAACATCGCCGAAACCATCGAACACCTCTCTACCGCCTGGGAACTACAAGCCGGCGACCTGATCTACACCGGCACCCCCGAAGGCGTCGCTGCCGTGGTTCGGGGTGACACGCTGGTCGGCGGCGTGGCCGGCCTGGGCACGCTCAGCGTGCAGATCATCTGATACCGCCCGCCATGCAGCGCCCCCCCCTGAAACACTGTCGGGAATGCGGTTTTGCCGTTTCCTACCGCCTGCCCGACGATGGCGACACGCGTGAACGGGCCATTTGCCAGGCCTGCCACACCGTCCACTACGAAAACCCGTTGAACGTGGTGGGTACCGTGCCCACCTGGGGCGAGAGTGGCGAGCAGGTGCTGCTGTGCAAACGCAATATCGAGCCCCGGCGTGGCAAGTGGACCCTGCCCGCTGGCTTCATGGAGCTGGGCGAAACGACCGCGCAAGGCGCCGCCCGCGAAACCGACGAAGAAGCCGGCGCGCAGTTCGAGCTGCAAGCGCTTTTTTCGGTGATGAATGTCGCGCGCGTCGGCCAGGTGCACTTTTTTTACCGCGCCCGCCTGCTCAGCACCGAATTCAACCCAGGCCACGAAACCATGGAAGCAAAACTCTTCACGGAAAGCGATATTCCCTGGGATGACATCGCCTTCAGGACCGTGCGCGAAACCCTGGAGCGCTACTTTTCGGACCGGCGCCAGGGGCAATACGGCATTCACACCATTGACATCGCCTGAGAGTCGGGCGGGCGGCAGGCGTCAGTGTGGGCCGCGCCCGCGCCACCTCGCGCCCTAAAGGCCCAACCGCCCGGCGAAGGTCGACGATCCCGGTGACCTAAAATCCTCCGGCGGCACTGCTGACCACAACAGGCAGCCACCGCGACAGCCATTGCCGCAGCAACGCCCCTGCGCAGCCCCGTTGTCTGCGGCGCCGTCACCGCCCTCCGCCGCGCTCTGTCCCTTCTCCCCCCCCCTTTTTTCTCCATTTTTTCCTCGCCTCACCCATGTTCAAGACCGCGTCATTTTTTCGCATTTCCGACAACTTCATCCTGCCCAGCCCGGAGTCGCTTGAATAAGCCCAGCAGGCCGCTCAGTTCCTGCCCTGCGGCGCGACGCAGCCCGAGTCCAGTGGCTGGGTCGCTCCCCGGGGCAAGGACAGCGTGGCCCTGAGCGAGCGCATCGGGCCCCACGTCTTGTTGCAGTTATGCACGGAGCGCCGGCCACTGCCTTCGTCTGCCGTCAAGGCCGCTTTGGAAGAGCGCATCGACAAATACAAGCAGGAAACCGGCCGCGAGCGGGTCGGCGCCAAGGTCAAGAAAGAAATGAAGGAAGAGGTCATTCTTGACCTCTTGCCAAGGGCTTTTACCAAACGCTCATCAACCATGCTCTGGATCGACCCGGTCAATCACTTCCTGGTGGTCGGCTCGGGGAGTTTGAGCGGTGCCGACAAAATCGTCACCTTCCTGATTGAGGCGCTGGCCACGATCCCCGGATCGGGGCCAGGCATCGAGGTCAAGCCGGTGCAGACTCAGATGTCGGCCGCCGTCTGCATGTCCCACTGGCTCTCCAGCCGCGAAGCGCCCTACCAGTTCAGCGTCGATCGCGACTGCGAACTGAAAATGCCCGACGACGAAAAGTCCACGGTGCGCTACTCCCGCCATACCCTCGAAATTGACGAGGTCGCACAACACATCACCTCGGGAAAAGTGCCGACCCAACTGGCCATGACCTGGAAAAGCCGTCTGTCCTTCGTGCTCAGCGACACGGCGCAAATCAAGAAAATCAAAGTGCTGGACGTGGTGCTCGACGGCGCCCCGGAAGCGGGCAAGGATGACGGCTTTGACACCGACGCCGCCATCATCACTGGCGAGTTGTCGGCGTTGATCCCAGACCTGCTCGAAGCCCTGGGTGGAGAAATGTCGGATCAGCCGGCAAGCCCGGACGACAAGCCCGTATCAGCCGCCTGAGCGGCAGCGGTCCAAAGCAACGTCAGGGCCGACTCAGCTACCCACCTTGCACTTGCCAGCGTAATCCAGCCGCACGCTCTTGCCCTTGTAGTCGATGTCATGGTGCGCGATCAATTCGACCGGGCTGCGTTCGATGACGATTTCTGACTCTTTGTCACTTGCCCTGTGCTTGCGGCGAGCGCCTATGCGTGTGGATGAGCTCAGGTTGGTGCCCAGATAGGCCTCGGTCACAAGGCTGCTAACCTGCATCTGGTAGTAACGGGGGCCGACCACATTGAAGTACAGGTGCTTGCCGATGGTCTGCAGCTCAACGGTGACCTTGGCAGGCGCAATCCGGGTGTCATCCAGCGAGGGGATTCTCCCCTGCACCTCGCATTCAATCTTGAAAACCTGTGCCTGAGCAGAGGCAGCCTGTCCAGCCAGAGCCAAAGCTGCCAGCCAGGGCCAGATCAAAACCGGGCGATCGAGAGCGAGAAAATGCATGGGTCAATTCCTGTAGCGCGCAGACATGAACTGTAACAAAGCCACAATACGAGCCATGGCTTTACAACTCAACGACGACGAAGTGCACACGCCCGCCCGGCTGTCTGCCACCGTGATGGTGCTGCGAGATGGTTTGCAGGGGTTGGAAATTCTCATGGTTCGGCGGCACAGCAACTCCGGTGTTCTCGGCGGGGCGCACGTCTTTCCCGGCGGCAAGCTCGACGAGCAGGACTGCCTGATTCAACCCGGCAGTCTGGACCAGCCAGTTGAGGCGCTGCATCGGCGTTTGAACGAAACCGAGCTTGACCACAGCACGGCCGCCGGCCTGCATGTGGCCGCACTACGCGAAACCTTTGAAGAGTGTGGCCTGCTGCTGCACCCCGGCCTGGCGCCCGAGGTACCAGCGCAGTTGACACGCCAGCTCAGCGAAGGCATGGGCTTTATGGACGCCATGCGAGCGCTCAAGCTGCCGCTGCCCACCAGCAGCCTGCACCCCTGGTCACGCTGGATCACGCCGCGCACACCGTCCGTGAGCAA
>CAIMVC010000413.1 GCA_903844825.1 uncultured Burkholderiales bacterium
GTCGCCGTACAGGCAGGCGCCGAGGAGTTTGTCGTCCTTGATGACCAGTTTTTTGTAGACACCGCCCAAGGGGTCGCTCATGACGATCTCTTCGCAGCCCTCGCCACCCATGAATTCGCCAGCGCTGAAGAGGTCGATGCCGGTGACCTTGAGCTTGGTGGACGTCAGTGAGCCGGTGTAGCGGCCAATGCCGAATTGCGCCAGATGGTTGGCCGCGACCTTGGCCTGTTCGAACAGTGGCGCTACCAGGCCGTAGGCAATGCCCCGGTGGGCTGCGCACTCGCCGACGCTGTAAATGCGTGCGTCGGTGATGGTTTGCAAGGTGTCGTTGACCACCACACCCTTGTTGCAGTGCAAGCGCATGGACTCGGCCAGCGCCGTGTTGGGGCGAATGCCCACGGCCATGACGACCAGGTCGGTGGCCAGTTCGCTGCCATCTTTGAAGCGGATCGCGTTGACGCGGCCTTCAGCGTTGCCGGTGAGTTCCTGGGTCTGTGCGCCCATCAGGAATTTCAAGCCGCGCGCTTCCAGAGACTTTTGCAGCAGCTGGCCCGCCACACTGTCGAGCTGGCGCTCCATCAGCGTGGGCATGACGTGGACCACGCTGACATCCATGCCGCGCAGCATCAGGCCGTTGGCCGCTTCGAGTCCTAGCAGGCCGCCGCCGATGACCACCGCGCTTTTGTAGTGCTGGGCCGCAGCGATCATTTCGTTGGTGTCGGCGATGTCCCGGTAGGCGATCACGCCCTTGAGGTCTTTGCCGGGCACGGGCAGGATGAAGGGGTTGGAGCCGGTGCACAGCAGCAGCCGGTCGTAGTCTTCCTCGGTGCCGTCTTCGGCGCGAACGGTGCGTTTGACGCGATCCACCGCCACGACTTTTTTGCCGGCATGCAGCGTGATCTGGTTGTCTCGGTACCACTGCCAGTCGTTAAGCACGATGTCGTCCAGCGTTTGTTCACCGGCGAGCACGGGTGACAGCAAAATGCGGTTGTAGTTCGGATGCGGCTCGGCGCCAAAGACCGTGATGTCGTACATCTCCGGCGCGATTTTCAGCAACTCTTCAAGCGTGCGAACGCCCGCCATGCCGTTGCCCACCATCACCAGTTTTTGTTTCTTCACAGGCATGTCCATGGCAGCGCTTCCTTTACGGTGTTGGGTTTCAAGGCGTCAGGCCGCTTTTTCGACGTGAGCTTGGCGGGTGTACAAAAAGTCGATCACGGCCTTGCGGTACTGCAGGTACTGCGTGCTTTCGGCCAGTGCTACGCGCTGGCGTGGTCGCTCGAGTTCGATGGCCAGCACCTCGCCGATCGTGGCCGCCGGGCCGTTGGTCATCATGACGATCTTGTCGCTGAGCAACACGGCCTCGTCGACGTCATGCGTGACCATCACCACCGTGCTTCGCGTGTTGGCGACGATCTGCAGCAACTCGTCCTGCAGCTTGGCGCGTGTCAGGGCATCCAGGGCGCCAAAGGGCTCGTCGAGCAGCAGTACTTTGGGTTCCATGGACAAGGCGCGGGCAATGCCGACGCGCTGCTTCATGCCGCCTGAGATTTCGCCAGGCCGCTTTTGAGCGGCTGCCGTCAGGCCGACCATGGCCAGCGCGGCGTCGGTACGTTGCCGCAGCTGCGCCTTGTTTTCAGTTTTTGAAAAGACGCGCTCGACGGCGAGGTAGACATTTTCAAAACAGGTCAGCCAGGGCAGCAGCGAGTGATTTTGAAACACCACCGCGCGCTCCGGTCCGGGGCCGGCGATTTCGCGGTTAGCGCACAGCAGCGTGCCTTCTGTGGGTGTTGTCAGGCCAGCGATCAAATTGAGCAGGGTGGACTTGCCACAGCCGGTGTGGCCGTTCAGGGCCACGAATTCGCCCCTGGCTACTGTGAGGTTGATGTTTTGCAAAGCGCAAAACGACCCCTTCCTGGTCTTGAAGGTTTGCTCGACGTCCTGGA
>CAIMVC010000414.1 GCA_903844825.1 uncultured Burkholderiales bacterium
GCGGCGTGAGGATGGTGGCAGCGCTGGGCAGCGCTGGCGACGTTGACTTTTTTCAGATCAAAACCGGCGGCCCCTCGCTGATCACGCTGGATTTTTTAAGCCCCTTGCTGACAACGTCCAGCCACTGGCAGGTGCGCCTGCTCGACAGCAATGGTGACTATTTGCGAACGCTGGCCAGCTCGGTGCTCGGCACGCCGCTGGTCAATGGCGCCAGCCAGAGCGGCAGCACCCTGACGGTCGACGGTCTGAGCAGCGTGCCTGCAGCCGACAGCAAGTTCACCCTGGTCACCAGTGGCGCCGACACCACGATTTACAAAGTCATCAGTGCCAAGGCCTTGGGTGGTGGTGGCTACGACTTGACACTGGACAAAGCGCTGCCGTCGGGCTTGAGTGACAACACAGCGCTGGCGTTCGATCCGGCTCAACTCGTCACCGGTGTGTCGTCTTCGGTTTCGGCGACCGTGGCGGCGGCGGGTACCTACACCATTCAGGTGCTGGCCGACGGCGCGGTCTGGAACAGTGCCGACTACGCCATCACAGCCACCGTCACGCCTACTGTTGAAAAAGAGTTCAGCGCTGTTAGCGATGAAGACGGGAAGACAGCAGCGTCGAATGCGGGCAACCGCTTGCTGGCCAACACCAGCATGACCGGTGCCTTGTCGAGCGCTACAGACGTGGACTACTGGGTCTTCACCACCGCTAAGCCCAGCGACTTTACGGTTTCGTTTGGCTCCTCGAGCTCGGCCACCAGCCCTGAATGGAAGATCAACCTGACGACCTGGTCGGGCGAAGCCCAGCCAGGGTGGGCTCTGACAGGAGGTGCCAGCACATCCGTCAGTGTGGCAGCGGCACTCTTTCCCGGCGCTCAGACCTTTGTGGTGGCGGTCAGCCCGTTTTCATCTTCGGTGTCCAACACCGCCAACTACACACTCAAGGTGGCAGGCAGCGGGCTGGATCTCAACGACGCACCTGTGCTCAGCGTGGGCACGGTCAGCATTCGGGTGCCAGATCCGGCCCAACTGATCGACACCGAGGTCGTGCGCAACGTGTCGGCGGGCAGCAGCACGGGTGTTCGCCTGGACAGTCTGTTTTCGGTGACCGATCCCGACGCCGCCAGCAGCGGCCAGTCAGTGAGCTACTACCGCATTAGCCTGACCAAGGACTCGGGCCTGAGCAGCGATGCGAGCATTGTGGTGGGCAGCGGCGGGACGGCCAAGACCTATGGTTTTGGCTCGGGCGTTGGCAGTGTGATCCTGACGTCGGCCGAAATGGCCACGGCGGTATTTCTGCCTGGCAGCACCGCAGCGGGCAGCTCGCTCAAGCTGGCCCTGCAGGCCTACGACTCGACCAGCACGCTCAACGATCTGGGGGGGGCGGACGATTCTGGGTCCAGCGCGCTCTTGCAGCAAACGCTCAAGATCGTCAGCGGCAATGTGGGCGTGAGCCTGGGCAGCAGCTTGACCAAAACCAGCTTGTCAGAAAACGCACTGGGAGAAGGCTCGGCGAAGCCGAAAAGCAGCAGCTTCACGCTGGCCTTGAACCAGGCTCCCACCCACGATGTCAAGGTCTA
>CAIMVC010000415.1 GCA_903844825.1 uncultured Burkholderiales bacterium
AGCCGGCTGCTCAACGCCGAGCAGTTCGAAGAAGCGCGGCAGATCATGCGCGACATCGACTCGCTCGACAGCCACACGACCTTTTTGTTCGACAAGATCAACTTCCTGATGAACGCCACGGTCGGCTTCATCAACATCAACCAGAACCAGATCATCAAGCTGTTCTCGGTGGCCAGCGTGGGCTTGCTGCCGCCGACCCTGATCGCCAGCATCTACGGCATGAACTTTGAAGTCATGCCCGAGTTGCGCTGGCCGTATGGCTACCCCTTTGCGATTGCCTTGATGGTCGCCTCGGTCGTCGTGCCTTTCCTGTATTTCCGGCGCAAGGGCTGGCTGTGAGCGCCCCACATTGACGCAGCAGGCTGAGCCCATGAATGACAAGTGGATGATGGCGCTGGCCGGCCTGGTCGTGATCGTGGCGGTGTTTGGCCTCAAGGTTTTGCACGCGCAGGGCGTGTGTTCCGACATGAGCGGCAACTGGGTACACGGCGACTGTGTCTTTGACGAAAAACCCGTGCGGTGACTGAGTCTTCAGCGGCCTTGAAGGCCCTGTTTCGCGTGGCCTGCGCCACCACGCTGATGGTGCTGTCGTTTTCACTCATCACGCCCGTGCTGGCGGTGCGGCTGCAAACGGCTGGCGAAAGCGCCTCGGCCATTGGCCTGTTCGCCATGCTGCCCTTTTTGAGCATTGCATTGATGGTGCCGCTGATGCCCTGGGTCTTCGACCGCCTCGGCGTGGTCGTGGCCTACCGCTGCGGGCTGGCTCTCGAGGGGCTGGGCATCGTGGGCTATGCGCTCACCGACAACTATGCCTTGTGGTGCGCCTTGGCCATCATGGGGGGCATCGGCGCGGCCGCAGCCTGGAATGGAACCGAGGCTATGCTCGTGCACAACGTGCCGCAGGAGCGGCGAGGACGCCTGACAGGTCTTTACCAGACCGCGCTGGGCGCTGCCACGGCTTTGGGCCCGTTCCTGCCGGGACTGCTGCTGCTGTCGCCGCGAGCGTTGACGCTGCTGGCCGCGGCGATGCCCGCCGTGGGTCTGATGATCACGCTGGGGCCGCGAGTCGGCGAGCTGCGTGCGAGCCACGCCGATGCCGTTCCCGCCGGTCTGTGGGCCACCATGTGCAGCGTTCCCGGGCTGGTGGCGGTGGCTTTTGTGGGCGGCGTCTTCGACGCCGGTCTGGGCTCGATCACGGCGGCTTATGGCTCGCAGTCCGGCTTGTCGCTGGCGGCGGCTTCATCCGTGGCCGGCATGCTGGGCGTGGGCGGTTTTTGTCTTCAATACCCCTGCGGCTGGCTGTCCGACCACGTCTCGCCACGCCGTGTATTTGCTTTGGCCGGCGGCCTGTTGCTGGCCGCTTCTCTGACCCTGTTGCTGGTACCGGCATGGCTGCCGTTGCTTTGGGCCTGCGCTTTCGTCTGGGGTGCGGTGGGCTCGGTGCTCTACACGCTGACGATGATCCGCGTGGCACATGAGTTCGCCGCCTCGTCGGCGATCACGGGCACTGCCGCGATGATCACCGGCTACACCGCGGGTGGCGCGATCGGCCCGTCGTTCAGCGGCCTGATGTTTGACGTGTTCGGCGTTGCCGGTCAGTCGGCCTGGCTGAGCGTGCTGTCGGTGGCCGTTTTGCTGGTGTCGCGCCGTTTTTCGTCGGGTATCGGCTACGGCGTGAGCGGCTCCGTCAGGAATTCGCCCGCCGTTTGAGCCAGCGCATCAGAGCGCCGACGCCGGGCAGTTTCTCGTAAAGCTCCTCGGCCGCATCCCAGTAGTCGCGGTGCAGCGTGAT
>CAIMVC010000416.1 GCA_903844825.1 uncultured Burkholderiales bacterium
GCGCCTGGGACAACGCGAAAAAGTACATCGAAGACGGGCACCACGGCGGCAAGGGTTCTGAGGCCCACAAGGCTGCCGTCACGGGTGACACCGTTGGTGACCCCTACAAGGACACAGCAGGCCCCGCCATCAACCCGCTGATCAAGATCATCAACATTGTGGCCCTTCTGATCGTGCCGCTGATGATGAAGTTTCACGGCGGCGCCGAGGCAGCGCCAACTGCGGCGGTGGTGAGCCCGCCCGCAGTGAGTGCCCCGGCAGCAAGCCCGGCACCGGCTCAAGCGCCAGCCGCCGCAGCAGCTCCTTCAGCGCCAGCAGCGAGCAAATAGAGCAGCCCGGGTCTGCGCTGAGCAGACCCACCGCCCTGCGAAAAGCCCGCGAGTCGGGCTTTTCGCTTTCTTGAGTACGAGGCTTTCATTGATTGACCCCTTGGGTCAATTGCCCACGCTTTACGCGGCGTGCTCAAAAAACCCCCGCTTTGACGCAAAATCACCACCATGCAACTCAATTACATCGGCAACGCCGCCATCGTCTCGGCGAGCGGACAAACCATCACCATGCTTGACCCGTCCGACGGCAAGCCTTTTGACAGTATCCAACGCAGCCAGGCCAGCGATATCGACCAGGCGGTGCGAGTAGCACGCGACTGCCTGGACGGCATCTGGAGCCGCCGCAGCGCGGCCGAGCGAGGCCGGCTATTGATGCGCCTGTCCGTCAAGATCGCCGAGCACGCGGACGAACTGGCCGCGATTGAGCAGCGCGACTGTGGCAAACCGACCCGACAGGCCATGGCCGATGCATTGGCACTGTCGAGGTACTTCGAGTTCTACGCCGGAGCCTGCGACAAGCTGCACGGCGACACCATCCCCTACCTGGACGGCTACAGCGTCATGACCTGGCGCGAAGCACACGGCGTCACGGGCCACATCATCCCGTGGAACTACCCCATGCAGATTTTTGGACGCAGCGTGGGCGGCGCGCTGGCTGCCGGCAACGTCTGCGTGGTCAAACCTGCCGAAGATGCCTGCCTGTCGCTGCTGCGCGTGGCACAGCTTGCCGCCGAGGTCGGCTTTCCGGCCGGCGCCATCAATATTGTCACAGGGTATGGCCACGAGGTAGGCGACGCGCTGGCCCGTCACCCCGGAATTGACCACATCAGTTTCACGGGCAGCCCCAACGTGGGCACCCTGATCCAGCAGGTGGCGGCCGAACGGCATTGCCCCGTCACGCTGGAGCTGGGCGGTAAAAGCCCGCAAATCGTGTTTGCCGATGCCGATCTGGAAGCGGCCATTCCGACCGTCATCAACGCCATCGTTCAAAACGCCGGGCAGACCTGCTCGGCAGGCGCACGTCTGCTGGTCGACCGCCAAATTTATGAGCCGCTGCTGGAGCGTCTGGGCAACGCCTTTGAAAAGCTGCGCGTCGGACCGGCCGCCATGGATCTGGACTTGGGCCCGCTCATCCGCCAGAGCCAGCAGCAGCGCGTGTGGGATTTTCTCAGCGATGCACACGTCGCCAATATCCCCATGGTCGCGCAAGGCCAGATCGTCGATGAAGCGCCGCAAACCGGTTTTTACCAGGCGCCAACCCTCCTGCGCGACGTCCCAGTCATGCACCGTCTGGCGCAAGACGAGGTCTTCGGGCCGGTGCTTTGCGCCATGAGTTTCGGTGACGAGGATGAGGCCATCGCCATGGCCAACGCGACTCGATTTGGACTCGCTGCGGGCATCTGGACTCGCGATGGCGCGCGCCAGTTCCGAATGGCCAAACGCGTGCAAAGCGGGCAAGTCTTCATCAACAACTACGGCGCTGGCGGCGGCGTCGAACTGCCCTTCGGTGGCGTCAAGTCCTCAGGGTATGGACGCGAAAAGGGCTTCGAGGCCCTGTACGGTTTCACGACCCTGAAAACAGTGGCCATTCGGCACGGGTAAAGAGCCCAACAGCGCAACAGCCGAATAGCCAGATAACCACCGTCGACCACCTCAATCAAAGTACTGGAACAACTATGCGTCTGAAAAATAAAGTCATCATCGTGACGGGCTCGGGTGGTGGCATTGGCGAGGGCATTGCCAAACGCCTGGCCGAGGAAGGCGCGCAGGTGGTCGTCAACGACATTAACGCGGCCTTGGGCCAGCGGGTCACAGCAGCCATTGAGCAAGCGGGCGGGCAGGCTACGTTCTGCGCTGCCGATGTCACCAGAACCGGCGATATGAAGCAACTGGTGGCTCACGCCATGGACAAGTTTGGCCGGCTCGATGTGATGGTCAACAACGCGGGCTGGACCCATCGCAACCAGCCCGCACTCGACACCACAGAAGAAGAGTTCGACCGCTGCTACGCCGTCAACGTCAAGAGCATCTACCTCGCCACCCTGCATGCGGTGCCGGTGTTTCGCGCACAGGGCGGCGGCAGCTTTATCAACATCGCGTCTACGGCGGGCGTGCGCCCTCGACCAGGCCTGAGCTGGTACAACGGCTCCAAAGGCGCTGTCATCATCACCAGCAAGTCGCTGGCGGCCGAGCTCGGCCCGGACAACATACGGGTGAACTGCATCAACCCGGTGTTCAACCCCGACACCGCCTTGTCCGCAGAATTTGCGGGCGGATCGCTTGAAGGCCCGGAAGGCGAGGCGCGGCGGGCGCGTTTTCTCTCCAGCATTCCCCTGGGGCGCTTTTCCACAGCGCTCGATGTCGCCAATGCCGCCTTGTACCTGGCCAGCGACGAGGCCGCCTTCATCAGCGGCATATCGATCGAAGTCGATGGCGGGCGCTGCGCCTGAACCCGCCGCCACCCCTGCTCAACATCGGCTAGGCAGCAGGGCAATGCCATCGCGCCGCAGAGCAGTCTTCGGCAATCGGGTAAATTCGATACAACACCGCCGCAAGTCATGACCGAAAAAATCATTCCACTGGCTGACATTCGCTATGCCAGCAGCCTCCCGCACGTGCCGATGCAGGTCAACGCACCCAAGGGCTTGCTGAGCGACGCCTTGGGCCGCCCCTTGCGGGACTTGCGGATCAGCGTGACTGACCGCTGCAACTTTCGCTGCAGCTACTGCATGCCACGCGAAGTGTTCGGCAAGGACTACGCGTTTTTGCCGCAGAGCTCGCTGCTGAGCTTTGAAGAAATCACCCGTCTGGCCCGCATTTTTGTAGCCCATGGCGTCGAGAAAATTCGCCTGACAGGCGGCGAGCCCCTGCTCAGAAAAAACCTGGAAGTGCTCATTGAGATGCTGGCCAAGTTGGAGACCCCAGCCGGACATCCCCTTGACATCACCCTCACAACCAATGCATCGCTGCTCGCTAAAAAGGCTCGAAGCCTCAAGGGCGCCGGCTTGCAGCGCGTCACCGTCAGCCTCGACGGCTTGAACGACGCCACCTTCAGGCACATGAACGATGTCGACTTTCCGGTTGCCGACGTGCTCAAGGGCATCGACATGGCGCACCAGGTCGGGCTGGCACCGCTGAAGATCAACATGGTCGTCAAACGAGGCACCAACGACAGCGAAATCATTCCCATGGCCAGGCACTTTCGTCATTCAGGCGCCGTGCTGCGCTTTATCGAGTACATGGACGTGGGCGCTACCAACGGCTGGCGCATGGACGAGGTCATGCCATCGGCGCAAGTCATTGAACGCATTCGCAGCGAGTTTGGCCTGGCCGCGCTGGACGCCAACTACGCGGGGGAAACCGCCGAGCGCTGGCGCTATCTCGACGGCGCTGGTGAAATTGGTGTGATCAGCAGCGTGACCCAGGCTTTTTGCGGCGATTGCAACCGGGCCCGCCTGTCCACAGAGGGCAAACTCTTTTTATGCCTGTTTGCCAGCCAGGGGCACGACCTGCGATCCCTGCTCCGCGGCCATTATGGCGACGACCAGATCGCCGGTGCGATCAGCCACATCTGGCAGGCCCGTAGCGACCGCTACTCCGAGCTGCGTGCGGCATTGCCCGCAGACAGCACAGCGATCAAGGGACTAAAGCGGGTCGAGATGAGTTACATCGGGGGATGAATGTGACCCCCACGCCAGTCACTTCGTGTACTTCGCTGCCCCCCGAGGGGGCGCTTCCCAGCTTGGGGCGGCCCTGCGCTGGGCAGGTGACCCCCACGCCAGTCACTTCGTGTACTTCGCTGCCCCCCCCCCCCGAGGGGGCGCTGCTTTCACCGGGGCGGCCCTTCGAAAAAC
>CAIMVC010000417.1 GCA_903844825.1 uncultured Burkholderiales bacterium
CAGCACCTCGGCGGCGCTGGGGTTATCCAGCAACGCCAGCAACAGGTGTTCCACGGTGATGAACTCGTGGCGCTGCTGGCGCGCTTCGACAAAGGCCATGTGCAAGCTGACTTCTAGTTCCTGGGCAATCATTGATTTTCCTTTCGGCTCGCTACGTGAAATCTTGTGAGAATGACTTGGATATGGGGGCGTTTTTCACATTTCAACCGGCTCGCTCACGCATTGCAGCGGATGCCCGTTCTTGCGGGCTGCCTCGGTGACCTGATCGACCTTGGTGGCCGCCACATCCTTGGAAAAAACGCCGCACACGCCTTTCCCATCGAGGTGAATTTTGAGCATGATCTGCGTCGCCGTCTCACGGTCCTTGTTAAAAAACTCCTGGATCACGACGACCACAAACTCCATCGGGGTGTAGTCGTCATTGAGAAGCACCACCTGGTACATCTGGGGTGGGAGAATTTTTTGGGGCAGCCGCTCAAGCACCACAGCGTCCCCGCCACCCGGCGTATCGGGTCGGGAACTGGGCAAATTCGGAGCAGTTGGAACTTTAGGGGGTTTCGAAGCCATGAGACCATTTTAGCGACCGCGGCCGTCCCCTGTGCCGGCAGGTTCAATAGGGCAGCGCAACGGGGCAACACAACGCGGCATTGGCGCCACATTAACACGGCATTGAGCGCCATTTGAAACAAGGTCAGCCACTTTGACCCGCCGGCCGGTTTCGTCAAGCCTATGACCCGACCGAGCTCACGCCCCCGTGCCGGGGAACCTCAGCCGCTTGCCCGGGCGTCGGGCACGCCAAGGCAAAGCCGATGCAATTGGCTACAAAAAAACTCGACCAGACCCAAGAGATCTCACTGGCGCAGCGAAGGCTCCTCTAGCGGTGCCAAGAGATATCGACGGATAGCCTCATTCAAGCAACTCCAGGTCTGCACCAGCCACCCGCGCCAGGCCCACTTTATGCAGCCACGTAGCCTGCCTGAGGCCTTTGCTGATGGACCAGGCGCAGGCGTCGGACCAGTCGGCTACCGACAGACCCGGTTGCCCGGCAACAGGCAGTCGCTGCCAGGCCTGCTGCATCGCCGTCTGATCGGCCAAGCGGTTGGTGCTGAAAGTCCACATGTCCAGCGCGCGCACCTCAGAGAGCGCCGACACGGACCCTGAGGCGTCCTGCCAAAGCAGGCTATCGGCTTGCAACAACGCGCTGGGGTAATGGTCGAACAACTGCAGCGGGTTGATGAAGGCCGGGTCGCGACGCGGCAGAGCCAGTGGCAGTCTTTGGGCCAGCGCAGATCGCCGGCGCGCGTCCTGCTCGGCCCACAGGTCCCGGTAGCTGCGCATCACCACCGACCAGTCAAACACGTGCCGGGCGCGTTCCCGCGCAGCAGCGCCCATTTGCAAGCGCAGAGCCGGCTCACGCATCAAGCGAGCCAGCGCCTCGGTGCAGGCCGGCACATCGACCGAAGCCAGCAAATGGGCGTGCGCAATGTAATGGTCGTAATTGAGCCGCCCGTCTTCATAAGCCTCGCTCACCGCCTGGGCGCAGTCAGGGTCGCCCGCGCCCCGCGTGGGCACCAGAAAACCATCGACGCCGTCGCGCACGGTTTCGCGGTAACCGTCCCAATCACTGACGACCACGGGCAGGCCTGCTGCCATGGCCTCGACCGGCGTCAGGCCGAAAGTCTCTTGAATGTTGTCAGACAGGGACATGAAAATATCGGCGCAGGCATAGGCCTGGCGGGTAATGCCGGGCTGACGGCCGTCCATGCGGGTTACGCGCACACCCGCGCAAGCGGCGGCCTGATCGAAAGAGTGGCGAATGGCGTCGTTGGCAAACCAGCCGCACTCCAGCACACGAACACGCCGCCCGGTCAAGGCAGCCGCCCGTGCACACGCCAGGTACATGGGCAAGGGGTTGGCTTTGGCATGCAGGCTCAGGCGACCGACAAACAGCACCGCGATCTCGCCAGCTGCCAAATTCCATTGGGTCCGACCCTGGGCGCGCAAGGCGGCGTCAGGCGTGAAATCGTCCACATGAACCCCCAGCGGTATGACTGGCGTCATGGGCAAGGCGGGCTTGAGCACCGATACCCCCAGGCGTATGGCCAACTGCTCTTGCTGCAACTGCCAGACCTGATGCACCGCCTTGTGCACGCTTCGTGAGGTGCAAATGAGTGCATCCCAATCGGCAAAAGGACCCTGCACATAATCGGCCAGCTGCGCCAAAACGCCACTCGAGCTGATGGTGTGCGTGACACCGCATAGCGCCATGGAGGCGCCTGCGAGCCGGCTACGCTGCCAGCCGATCCGGTTGTTCATAGGCGCCGGGTAGTACAGCACCCCCGCCTTGCACCACTGTTCGGGCTGTTTGATGAGCTGATGTTCAATCAAGCCCTGCCAGCCAGTGGAACGAACTTCGGCCGCCAGTACAGATTCTTCTGCGCCGCCGCCGTGCACCAGGCGCATGGGCTGCTCACTGTGGCGATAAGCGGCGGACAGCGCGCGAACGAATCCACGGCCGGCTGACTGGCGCCCCATCAGTTTTTGAACATTCGTCTGTATTGCATCCGGCGTCAAAAAGACGGAAGGGAAAATAGGGTTCATAGATGCCAAAAAAGTTCGCGCCATTCATCATTAGCGTGCCCCTAAACCGGACAGGGGCCGTATCCGCCCGGCCGTGCAGCGCAGCTCTGGGCAGGGCCAAAAAAAAGCCTCAGACAAAAATCGTCTGAGGCTTTTGGCTGGCATTTAGCTTTTAGCTGTTAGCTTCTGGCTTCTAGCCTTGGCTCTTTCGGCTGCACACGGCAGCTTACATGTGGTCAATCATGACCTGGCCAAAGCCCGAGCAGCTGACCTGTGTCGCGCCATCCATCAGGCGGGCGAAGTCATAGGTGACCTTTTTGGAGGCAATCGACTTTTCCATTGAGCTGATGATCAGATCAGCCGCCTCAATCCAGCCCATGTGACGCAGCATCATTTCGGCGGACAGGATTTCCGAGCCCGGGTTGACGTAGTCTTTGCCGGCGTACTTTGGCGCCGTGCCATGGGTGGCTTCAAACATGGCGACGGTGTCGCTCAGGTTGGCACCCGGGGCAATACCGATACCGCCCACCTGGGCCGCCAGCGCGTCAGAGACGTAGTCGCCGTTGAGGTTGAGCGTGGCGATCACGCTGTACTCGGCCGGGCGCAACAGGATTTGCTGCAGGAAAGCGTCCGCAATGCTGTCCTTGACGATGATGTCCTTGCCCGTTTTCGGGTTCTTGAACTTGCACCATGG
>CAIMVC010000418.1 GCA_903844825.1 uncultured Burkholderiales bacterium
CTCATGCCCAGCTACGTGAACATCGGCGCCTGGGTTGGCGAAGGCACCATGGTCGACACCTGGGCCACCGTTGGCAGTTGCGCGCAAGTGGGCAACAACGTGCACCTGTCCGGCGGCGTCGGCTTGGGCGGCGTGCCCGAGCCACTGCAGGCCAACCCCACCATCATTGAAGACAACTGTTTCATCGGCGCCCGCTCCGAAGTCGTCGAAGGCGTGATTGTTGAAGAAAACTCGGTCATCTCCATGGGTGTCTACATCGGCCAGAGCACCCCCATTTACGACCGCGAAGCCGACACCGTGAGCTACGGCCGCGTCCCGGCCGGCTCGGTGGTGGTGTCAGGCAACCTGCCCAAGGCGGGCGGCAAATACTCCCTGTACTGCGCTGTCATCGTCAAGCGCGTGGACGCCAAAACCCGCGCCACCACCAGCCTGAACGACTTGCTGCGCGACTGATTCGCCGCTCGACTCACCTCTGCCAAGGCACACCCCGCATGAGCGCCACCCTGGAGCTGACCGAGCAGCTCATCTCACGATCCTCGGTCACCCCCGAGGACGCGGGCTGCCAGGCCCTGCTGGCCGGGCGCCTGCAGGCCCTGGGCTTTGTCTGCGAAAGCATCGTCAGTGGTCCCGATGACTTTCGGGTCACCAACCTCTGGGCCAAGTTCACGGGCCAGGCCCGCGCCGGTGCCGAACGGGCGCCGTTGCTGGTGTTCGCCGGCCACACCGACGTGGTGCCGACCGGCCCACTCGAGCAGTGGAGCTGCCCGCCCTTCGTGCCCAGTCACCGGCAAGGCCAGCTCTACGGCCGCGGCGCCGCCGACATGAAAAGCTCGCTGGCGGCGATGGTCGTGGCCTGCGAAGAATTTTTAGCGGCGCATCCCAAGCCCGATTTGTCCATTGCCTTTTTGCTCACCAGCGACGAAGAAGGTCCGGCCAAAGACGGCACGGTCGTGGTCTGCGAGCGGCTCAAGGCCCGGGGCGAGGTACTCGACTTCTGCATCGTGGGCGAACCCACCTGCGTGGAAAAGTTAGGCGACATGGTCAAGAACGGCCGCCGCGGAACACTCAGCGGCAAGCTGCGCGTGAAGGGCTTGCAGGGCCACATTGCCTACCCCCATCTGGCCAAAAACCCGGTGCACCTGTTTGCACCGGCCCTGGCTGAACTGGTGGCCACCGAGTGGGACCGGGGCAATGAATTTTTCCCCGCCACCAGCTGGCAGGTCTCCAACATCCACGGCGGCACGGGCGCGAGCAACATCATTCCTGGCGAATTGGTGGTGGACTTCAACTTTCGCTTTTGCACCGAATCCACCGCTGAAGGCCTCAAGCAAAGGCTCGAAGCCGTGCTCCGGCGCCACGCGCTGGATTTCACGCTGCAATGGACCCTGGGCGGCGAGCCCTTTTTGACGACGCCGGGCACCCTGGTGCAGGCGGTGCGCGACGCCATCGCCGCCGAAACCGGTTTGAACACCGAACTCTCGACCACCGGCGGCACCAGCGACGGCCGCTTTATTGCCAAGATGTGCCCTCAGCTCATCGAGTTTGGCCCCATCAACGCGAGCATTCACAAAATTGACGAGCACGTGCTGGTCAGCTCGCTGGAGCCGTTGAAAAACATCTACAAGGGCGTGCTGCAGCGTTTGGCTCTGGCATGAGCGCGCCAACGGTCATCACGCTGATCGAGCGCACGGCCCAAGCGCTCGAAGCCGCCGGCCTCAAGGCCTCGGACGGTTTTGGCCACGGCACCCTCACCGCCTTCGACGAAGCCGCCTGGCTGGTGCTCTGGCGCTTGGGCCTGCCGTTGGACGAGCTCGACAGCGTGGCCGAGCAAAGCGTCACCCCTGAACAGCTCACGCAGGTGCAGGCGCTGCTAGACCAACGCATCAGCAGCCGCAAGCCCACTGCCTACCTCACCCGCGAAGCCTGGCTGCAGGGGGTGCCGTTTTACGTCGACGAGCGCGTCATCATTCCGCGCAGCTTCATTGCCGAGCTGCTGGCCGACGCCAGCATCGACCCCTGGCTCAGCGAAGACACCACACGTGTGCTGGACCTGTGTACCGGCAACGCCAGCCTGGCTGTGCTGGCCGCCATGACCTACCCGGAGGTTCAGGTCGACGCCGCCGACATCAGCGCCGATGCGCTGGCCGTCGCCCGCATCAACGTCGAGCGGCACGGTCTGCAAGCGCGCATTCGCCTGCTCGAGTCAGACGCGCTGACCGCCTGCGCCGGCCCCTACGACCTGATTTTGTGCAATCCGCCCTACGTCAACGCCGCCAGCATGGCCGCCCTGCCCGCCGAATTTCGGGCTGAGCCGGCGCTGGCCCTCGCCGGTGGCGAGGACGGCATGGACTTCATCCGCAGGCTGTTAAATGACGCAGTGCAGCATATGAGCGAAAATGCTGTGCTGGTACTTGAAATCGGCAACGAGCGGGAGAATTTTGAGAGTGCCTTTCCCGCGCTCGAGCCACTGTGGTTTCAAACCAGCGGCGGCAGCGAGCAAGTGCTTTTGCTGACGCGCCAGCAGCTCGTTTAACCCCCGCCACCGGGCCTTGTGGCCGCAGTTCCTGGCGGCCAACGCGTTCGGGCCAGACCCGCCAGAGTCAGCCCACCCGGCACGTAGTCAGAGACTTTCTTTTTTTGTTGTGTTGACCCCTTCATGATTACCCTAAAAAACGTGGTGCTGCGTCGCGGCGCCAAAGTCATTCTCGACAGCGCCTCATTGAGCCTGAACCCCGGCGAAAAAATTGGTCTGGTCGGGCGCAACGGCGCGGGCAAGTCGTCCCTGTTTGCCATGCTCAACGGCACGCTGCACGAGGACGGCGGTGAGTTTTACATCCCGGCCCAGTGGCGCATGTCGCAGGTCGCGCAGGACATGCCCGAGACCGACCAGAGCGCCACCAGCTACGTGGTCGACGGGGACGTGGTGCTGCTGCAAGCGCAGGCCGAAGTCGACGCCGCCGACGGCGGTGACGACGGCGACCGCATGGCCAACGCCTACATGGCCTTGTACGACGCCGGTGCGCACGACGCGCAGGCGCGGGCGCAGGCCCTGATCCTGGGGCTGGGTTTTAAGGTCAGCGAGCTTGACAACCCGGTCAACAGCTTCTCCGGCGGCTGGCGCATGCGCCTGCAACTGGCCCGGGCCCTGATGTGCCCGTCTGACTTGCTGCTGCTCGACGAGCCCACCAACCACCTGGACCTGGACGCGCTGGTCTGGCTCGAAGCCTGGCTCAAGCGCTACCAGGGCACCATGCTGGTCATCAGCCA
>CAIMVC010000419.1 GCA_903844825.1 uncultured Burkholderiales bacterium
ACCCGACCGTCTTCTCGGTCTACGGCTACACCGTCATTGACAGCTTTGTCAAAGGCGCGCAAAAAGCCGGCGCCACCTTGAGCACCGACAGCTTTATCAAGGCCATGGACACCATGGTCATTCCCCCCGACATGTTCGGCAGCGCCGAAGCCAAGTTCGGACCGGAAAAGCGACTGGGCAACAACCTGTCGCGCCTGTCACAGCTGCAAGACGGCCGCTGGAAAGTCGTCACGGACTACATCACGCAGTAACGAGTGCAACACTGGCCGGCCTTGTTCCGGCCCGCTCGGCAAGTCATTGCCAAGCCTGCGAGCCGCCCCTGACCGGGCGGCTTTTTTCGTTGGCGCGCCTGGCGCAGCAAGCCTGGGGACGATGCTGCCACCTACCCCATAAAGCACACCATTCACCGCGCCCTGCAGAAAGCGCAGCACGCCTCTGGCGAAAGTGTCCTACAACCTTTCGGGAGCGCTCTTACGTTTACAAACGTCCGCATCTGCAACAGTTAAGGCTGCTTATTTCGAACTAAAAATGCGGGGAGATTCATGCTTGAGAGACGACTGGATGCCGACCCATCCATCGGCGCCAGCCTGACTTCCTGGGCGCAAGACGCGCCGCTGGTGGGTCGTATGCGGCTGGCGCTGGCCGTCGCGGCCTGGCTTTTAGGTGTCATGGAGCGCACCGATCCCGGCGCCGCCAGCCCGGGCGCTGGCACGCTCGCACTGCTGGCCTATGCGCTCTACAGCCTGCTGCTGTATGGCGCCTGCCGACAAGGCTGGCCCGGCGTCCAAGGCCGCCTGCCGCACTGGCTGGACGTCGGCTGGTTCGCGCTGATCCTGCAGTATCAGGGCGGAGGGAGCAGTCTGTTTTTCATGGGCTTTTTTTTTGCTATCGTGACCTCGTCTTACCGCTGGGGCTTGCAGGAAGGTGTGCGCGTGAGCATGGCCTCGGCGGCGGCGCTGAGCCTGAGCGGCCTGTTGCCCGACGCCGGGCACGACCTGTCCCAGCTGCTGCTGCGCAGCAGCTTCGTGCTGGTGATGGGCAGCCTATGTGCGCACTGGGGTGAGACCCAGGTGCGGCTCAAACAGCGCCTGGCCGTGCTCGGTGAGCTTGGCCGTCTGGCCAATCCGCGCTTTGGCGTCGAGCACACCCTGGCCCATGTGTTGCAGTGCCTGCGCCAGTTCTTCGGCGCCCACAGTTGCCTGCTGGTGATGCAAGAACTCCCCGGTGGCCAGGCCAGTTTGCGCACGGCCGCGAAGGTGGGGGCTCAGGCCTTTGCACCGGCACAACCCCTGCAAGCAGACATCAGCGCTCAGTTGCTGCCCTCGGGGCACGAGTTGATCCTGCACTACGCACAGCCGCGCTGGCGCAGGCCGGCCAGCGCTGGCATGCAAAGCTACGACATGAAAACCGGGCGTTGGACAGCCGTGATGCCGCCGCACACCGAGACCGGCCTGCACCTGGCGCAATGGATGGAAGCCGGCTCCTTCATCAGCGTGCCGGTCCACATGGGCCAGAGCCGTGGGCGCTTGTATGTGGCGTCCAGCCAGCGCGAGCTCAGCCAGGCAGACGCGCTCGTCCTGAACGCGCTTGCAACACAGGCCTTTGTCACGATGGGCCACCTCGACCTGCTGGACCGCATGGCATCCCAGGCCGCAGCGAACGAGCGCCAGAAGCTGTCGCTGAACCTGCATGACACCGCCATACAGCCCTACATCGGCCTCAAACTCGGCCTGGCTGCCCTGCAAACCAAGGCCAGCGTGGACAACCCGCTGCGGCCGGGCCTTGAACAACTCATGACCATGGCAGACCAGGTGATCGTCGACCTCAGGCGCTACGCCGGTGACATGCGTCAGGCACCCGATACTGATACCGATACCGATACCGATACCGCGCAGCCTGCCACAGTCGCCACACTCGCCGAGCCATCCGAGCCCGCGTTCCTGCGCATCCTCAAGCAGCAGGCCGCACAGACCCGCGCGTTTTATGGCGTCGATATTGCCGTGCATGTCGATGGGCAATTGCCGGTCAATGAGCGCCTGAGCGCCGAGGTCCTGCAAGTCGTGCGCGAAGGACTGAGCAACATCTGCAAGCATACTTCCGCACAACGCGGCGCGGTGCATCTGCAGTGCCGCAATGGCTGGCTGGGCATTCAGATTTCAAACGAGGCACCGACCCAGGTGCCGCTCGATTTCACACCGCGCTCGATTTCCGAACGCGCTCAGGCATTGGGCGGTCGCGCCCATGTCAGGCAGGAGGCCGACGGCCAGACTGCTGTCCACATTCATATTCCCGTTTGATGACAGCCCCATGAGCGACAGCGTGCATCCCATCCGCGTCATGATCGTTGACGACCATCAGACCATGCTTTGGGGCCTGGAGCAGCTGATCAGCGCCGACAGCACGCGGATGCAAGTCGTGGGCACCGCTTGCAACGGTGACGAGGCGATCAGCAAGGCTCTGGATCTCAAGCCCGACGTTGTCCTGCTTGACCTGGACCTCGATGGCCACAGCGCACTCGACATCCTGCCCAAGCTGCTGGCCCACCCGGGCACACAGGTGTTGATATTGACCGGCGAGCGCCAGCAACAGGTGCTGGACAGCGCCGTGCACAAGGGCGCACGCGGCGTGATGGGCAAGGATGCCGCGGCCGCGCAGGTACTCAAGGCCATCGAAAAAGTGCACCTGGGCGAGCTCTGGCTGGACCGCCTGACCATGAGCCGCGTACTCAGCGGCCTGATGGAGCCGCAGGCGCCGCAGATGCCGCACAAGCAAGACCCCGAAGCCCACAAGGTCGCCGGCCTGACCCAGCGCGAACGCGGCATCATCGAGATCATCGTCCAGGGCTGCGGCGCATCCAACAAAAAACTTGCCGAGCAGCTCTTTATCTCGGAGCACACCCTGCGCAACCACCTCAGCTCGATTTACCACAAGCTCGACGTCGGCAATCGGCTGGAGCTGTACGTCTACGCCCTCAAGCACCAGCTCGCTGGCGCAGAACACGCTCAGCGCCAGTTGCCCATCTAGAACCTGGCGCCGGCCGGCCATTGCCGCTTGACCAGCGCTGACGCCGACAACTCAGCCCTGACCACCCAACATCGGCAGCAGAGTCCTGATCACCTGAATGATGGCCGGCCCCAGCACCACCATGATCACGGCAGGAAAGATGCACAGCACCAGCGGCAGCAGCATCTTGGTCGGCACCTTGGCCGCTCGCTCCTCGGCGCGTGTCAGCCGCTTGTGACGCAGGTCATCCGAATACACGCGCAAGGACTCGCCAATGCTGGTGCCGAACTTGTCGGCCTGCTTGAGCATGATGGCAAAGGTCGAGACCTCTTCTACGCCCGTGCGCAGCGCCAGGTTGTGCATGACCTTTTCGCGGCTGGCGCCGGCGCGCATTTCCAGGTTGCTCAAGTGCAGCTCGTCGGCCAGCGCCGGGCTGGTCCAGCGGATCTCTTCAGCCACCCGGGTCAGTGCCGCATCCAGCCCCAGGCCGGCCTCCATGCACACCAGAATCAAATCGGTGGCATCCGGAAAATTCTCCAGCACCTCGCGGCGACGCGTCGCCACCTTCCAGTGCAGCACCGCGTTGGGCACATAGCAACCTGCCAGGGCCACCGAGCTCAGGTACATGAGCAGCGTCAGCCCGCTGGCCTGGCTCAGACTCCTGGTGGTCAGATAGGCGCCAGCCACCAGCAACAGCGGCAACACGGTTTTTGCGCCAAAGTACAGCAAGCGGGCATCGCCGCGCCGGATGCCGGCGTTCAAAAACTTCAGCCGCAAGGCCGACTCCTCCCAATTGCCCTCGGGCGTGGAGAGTCTGGCCAAAGGCCCGGCCAGCTTGACCACGGTCTCCTTCCACTGGGGTTTGGCGTCGGCTTGGGTCAGCGCCTGCACGCGCTGCAGCGCCTGGGTGGGCGTTAGCCAGACATACAGGCCCACCAGGCCCAGCGTGATGGTGAGAAAAATCAGGATGGGAAGAATCAACATGGCGGGTGTGCTTCAGGTTGGCTGGCGGGGAGTGAAGGGGATGCGGGCGTTGCAGGATAGGCAAAGCTAGGCCAGGGCATGATCGGCGCCCTCACACACGTATCTGGACAATCTTGCGCAGCATCAAGGCACCCAGCAGCATCAAGGCCAGCAGGTACTCAACGATGGCCACGCCAATTGGATCCGTCCACAGCGGCGCCATGAAGGTCGGGTTCAGGCTGGTCAGCAGGCCACCCAGCGCAAACGGCATGACGCCCAGAATCCAGGCCGACAGGCGCCCTTCTGACGACAGCACACGCACACGCGCCAGCAGCTTGAGCCGGTCGCGAATCAGGCGGCTCAAATTGCCCAGCACTTGCGTCAGGTTGCCACCCGATTCACGCTGGATAAGCACAGCCACCACGAAATAGCGCAGGTCGGTCAGCGGAACGCGCTCGACCAAATGGGCCAGGGCCTGCTGCAATGAAACGCCAAAATTCACTTCATCATGAACGGCGCGAAACTCGCTGGCAATCGGCTCCGACATCTCCTCGCCCACCATCTGCAACGACGATGAAAAGGCATGGCCCGCGCGCAGGGCCCGCGCCATCAGGTCCAGCGTCTCGGGCAGTTGCAGCTGCAGCCGGGCCAGCCGCCGGCTTCGGCGCTGCGCCACATACAGGCCCGGCAGACACGCCGCCACCCCGGCAGCCATCAACGCGGCCAGCGCACTCTGATGCATGGCGGTGTAGGTCAGCCAAAAAAGCGCCGCGCCCAGGGCCAGGCTGACCAGCAAAACACCCGACACCGTCCAGCTCAGGGCCGACTGGACGATGAAGCGGTCCAGCCCACCGGCACCCTGCAAGGTTTGCAGCCATCTTTCGAGCAAGGGAATTTCGCTGAGCAAACGGCTTTTAAGCAGCACCGACTTGGCGTCGGGCTGAACCCGATTGACCACGCGCAAGCGCCGCTCCATGCGCAGCGCCTGCGGCCCGCGGTAAGACTGCCACAGCAAGAACAAGCCCTCGAGCAACAAGACCAGGGCCAGAAACACAGCGACCGCCACAACCAGCGCGGTCTGACTTTGAGTGAAGGACAGCATGGGATTACCTTGGGTTCAGCGTGGTTGAGTTATGTTGGAATCGCCCGGGGCCGGTGCTCACTCAAGCTGCCGGGTGGGGTCAAACAAACTCTCCTGCAAGGGCACTCCGAAGCTTTGCAAGCGCTCGGTAAATTGCGGACGCACGCCGGTAGCGTGAAAGTAGCCTTGCACCTGGCCATGGGCGTCGACACCCGTCTGCCGATAAGCAAAAATTTCCTGCATGCTGATCACATCGCCCTCCATGCCGGTGATCTCCTGGATGCTGGTGATTTTTCGGCGCCCGTCGATCAGGCGCAGGCTCTGCACTACCACGGTGATGGCCGACGCAATTTGCTGACGCGCTGCGCGACTGGGCAGATTCAGGCTGGCCATGCCGATCATGTTCTCCAGGCGCGAAAGCGCGTCGCGCGGCGTGTTGGCGTGGATGGTGGTGAGCGACCCTTCATGGCCGGTGTTCATGGCCTGCAGCATGTCAACCGCCTCAGCGCCGCGCACCTCGCCGATCACGATGCGGTCGGGCCGCATGCGCAGCGCATTGCGCACCAGCGCCCGCTGCGTGATCTCGCCCTTGCCCTCGATATTGCTCGGCCGCGTTTCCAGCCGCACCACATGCGGCTGCTGCATCTGCAGCTCGGCCGCGTCCTCAATGGTGACAACCCGCTCGCTTTCAGGAATGTAGCCCGACAAGATATTGAGCAAGGTGGTCTTGCCCGAACCGGTGCCGCCCGAAATCAGCATGTTGACCTTGGCTTTGGCCAGGCCTTCGAGCACCAGCGCCATGTCAGGCGTGAGGCTTCGGTACTGATCGCTGGTCAGGTTGTCCATCTTCAGCGGAATATGCGCAAAACGCCGGATCGACATCATCGCGCCGTCGAGCGCGACCGGCGGTATCACCGCGTTGACCCGCGAGCCATCGGGCAAGCGTGCGTCCACCATGGGGCTCGATTCATCAATGCGCCGCCCGACCCCCGAGACAATCTTGTCGATGATGCGCATCAGGTGCTTTTCGTCCGAGAACGTCACCGGCGTGAGTTCGAGCTTGCCGTGGCGCTCGACATAAATTTGCTGGTAGGAGTTGACCAATATATCGGACACCGCCGGGTCGGCCATCAGCAATTCGAGCGGACCAAAGCCGAGCATCTCGTGCTGGATGTCGCGCACCAGCGAGCGCTTTTCCCGATCGTTCAGGGCTGCCGAGTCGTCCTGCAACAGGCGCTCGGCCATGGTCGCAATTTCCTGGCGCAGCACATCAGGCGCCAGCGTCTCGAGCACAGCCAGATCGAACTGGTCGAGCAGCTTGAGGTGCAAACGCGCCTTGATCGCCTGGTAGGTCTCGCTGGTGCTCTGGCCAGTCGCCAGCGCCAAATCGGCGACCGAGGCCACAGAGCCATCCGCATGAGCCGGATCCACAGGAAAGAGCAGCGGGCGCCTGGTGCCATCGCTATCAACCGCTCTTAATTTTTCACGAATAGACATTCCGGGTTCCTCTGATTTGTACGCTTGCCACGCCTGCCCGTGCGCAGCGCACGGCGGTGTCGTGACGGGCATCAAGCCCGTTTGAACAAACGGCTCATCAGGCCGCGGTTGTTCTCGGCCGGCTGCGGGCTCAGGGACAAGGCAAAGTCAGACAGGTTGCGGGTGACCGCGCTGGACCTGGCGACTTCAAGCAATGCCGTGCCGTAGTTGATCGAGGCATTCACCTCCTTGTATGCATTGGCGACGGTGCGCAACTTGGGCACATTCAAACTACGGCAAATATCTTGCATGCCGATGTCGGACGTTTTTTCATACCGATTCAAGATCCACTCCACTTTGTCGGGTCCGTAACCCAGCGACTTGAAAACGATCTGCAACTGCCTGGCGTGGCGGACCCAGGGCAAGGCCGCTTGCATGACCATGAAAATTCGATCAGCGCGGTCCAGCGCCTTGATGGTCAGGGTATCGAGGGTGCGACTGAGGTCGAGCAGCACAAAGTCATAGTGCCTGACGGCCAGGGCCATGATCGCCTCCACCTGCTCGGGCTTGACCTCCATGGCCTGGGCCATGTCTTCGGGTGCGGCCAAGACGCTGAAGTTAGGCGCCACCTTGACCGTGCTAGCCGCTAGAAATGAGGCGTCGAGCCGGCTGATGTCGCGCGCCACATCGGCCACGGTCGAGGCCGGTTGCTCTTCGCTCACAAACGACAGGGCATCGCCCGACTGCAGGTTCAGGTCGATCAACAAAACCGAGCGGCTCTGGGCGAGTAGATAGCCCAGGTTCGCCGCTATAAAGGTGGCGCCGCTGCCCCCCTTACCGCCCATGAAAGCCAGCACCTGACCGGCTTTGGCTACGGGGCTGCCCCGCAGCTTGACCGCCACACGTTGAACAGCCGCCTGCAAGGCCCCGACCCCGGGCGGCGAGGGCAACACCTCCCGCACACCCACCCGCATCGCATTGATCAAAAACTCGGGCGACTGCTGCGAGCACAGCAAGATGACCGCGATTTTCGGGTGATGGCTGGTGACATACTCGACCTGCTCGAGCTCGGCCGGATCACAGCACATGCCGTCGACGAGCATCAGATCGGGCTGATCTTTTTCGGCCACCTCCCGCATGCGGCTCTTGCCACCTTCAGCCGCGCGCACGGTGTGGGCACCCGCTTCGAGCACCTGGCGGATTTCCTGAAGATGCACTTGGTTGGGGGATATGACAGCAATTTTCATGGTGCGTTCTTTCAATCACAGAGGGTTCATGGGCCAAGTCGTCAAGATCTTCGTCATGAGCAGATGGCCGGGCTGTTGCTGTCCTGGCGCATCACCTCACGCGGCAGGTAGGTAGAAAACGTGGGCATGCGTGCTGCCGGCATTCCGGCCAAGCCCACTACCGGGGAAATCCACTGGTAGTCCAGATCTGTGATGCGCACGGTGACAGCCGCACAACTCGCTGGCGTGCAGCCGGCTGGCGACCAGACCACGTCAATGGTCTTGATCTGCGGCAGCAGCGCCTGCATGCGGGCGAGCACCTGGGCTCGGCGGGTGGTGTCATCGCACACGGCCGCGTAGCGGGCCCCCAGGCGCGTGGCTTCTGACGCCGCATTCCAGGTAAACAACATGCGGCTGAAGTCGATGATGCCCAGAAAAAACGTCAGGAAGAGCAGCAACACCAGCGCAAACTCCACGGCCGCAGCGCCACTTTGCCGCCGTCGGTGCGCAGCGCCATGCCCGCGCATCAGAGCGCCCCCCGCATGGTGGCGCTGATGTCGCTAAAGGTGAAGCTGCCAAGGTGATTGCCACCGACTTGGTTGGCCAGCGACTTGAAGCTGTAGCCGGTCACGCGCAAGGTCACCGTGGTCATCGCGGGGCTCGAGCCAGTGACCTGCCAGACCGGGTCCTGAATGTGCTCTGACTTCAGGTCACTCAGCGTCGGGCTGCCGGTGCCTTCCGGGTTGCCATAAAGAATTAGGTTGCGCGCTTCCCGCACGTGGGTGCCAGGCGTCTGGTGCGACATGTAGCGAGCCGCCTCGCGCACGGACTTGGTCAACATGTTGTAGTGCAGGATGGCCCGGCCAAACTCGGTGGTCACCAAGGTCAGCAGCAGGATCAACGGCAGCAACAACGCAAACTCGAGCAGCGCCGCGCCCTGCTGGCGGGCCTTGAGGGAGAGTCTGAACAGGCGTCTTCTGATTTTTTTCATTGTGTTTCCTAGCGCACCAGCGCCGAGACCAGCGGGCCCACCGAGCCACCGGGCAAACCGCTGGTCGTGCACGGCACACCGGCGCTGCCGGCATGGCCTAAAAACTCCAGCTGCACATCGTCGAGCGTGGAACCCAGAGGCTCAAGCATGAGCATGCAGACGTAATCAATAACCTTGCTGCTGGCGTCCGTCACGGGCACGATCACCAGCCGCCGGCTGGCGCCGTAGTCCCTGTGCCCGCCGCTCGTCTGCCCGGGGGGCGCCACTGTCTTGAAGCCACCGTCGAGCTTGATGCCGGTGATCACTTCACAGTTGCTGACCGAAGTGCCTGTGTCGGCGCAGGAGGCAAATGCCAGGCGCTTGGTGAGAAAATTTTCCGCGCTGGCTGGGGCGCCTGCCGGCTTGCTGCCATTGAAGGCACTTCTGCCTGTGGGCCAGTTCACACGGGTGTAGGCATAGCCGGTGTAGTCGGGCGCGCGGTCGGTCACACCGCCCGAATTCTTGTAAATACCAAACCGGGCATTCCAGCTTTCGGTGATCTTGGACTGGGTTCCGGGCGTTCCCAGCGTGTCGCCGACGCGGGTGCCGCAAAAGCCGTCCATCTCGGCCTCGGTTTCCGAAGCGCTGCGCGTACCATCCAGGTTGGCCCAGCCAATTTGCCCGCTGACGGGTGATTTTTTGCTCAGCAAGGTCACCCACTCACCGACAGAAAAACCATAATCAGGCGCCACGCCACCCGTTTTGGGTCTGAGCGCCAGGGGCACCGGGCAGGCGCTCTGCGCACTGATGCGGGAGGCCTCCGCGACGGCATGCACATCCAGCGTTCCTGGGTAAGCCGCACGGTTTCCCGAAAAAGCGCCCAGCGCCTGCAGCAGCCACAGGCCCACCCCGGTCTGGCGATGTTCGCACTGCGCATAACGCGCAGTCAGGGGATTGGTGGTCGGCAGGTAGGCGGCATCTTTGAAGCTCAGGTCGGCACCCACAAGCTGACCCTTGCCGGACCAGTTCACCGACTGAAAATCGATACGGTTGGTATTTCCAACCCGGATGCCAGCGTTGACCGCGCGACTGATGGAACTGCTTTGACCGTCCAGTTCTTGCGCAGCAGCCAGGGCGCAGCTGTCCAGCGCAGTTTGCAGTTCGCCCTTGAGCACGAACAGACGCCCGAAGTCCAGCGCCAGGCCCATGAAGCCGAGCAGAAATAGCAAAGACATGGCCACCGTCACGGCCACGGCGCCGCGCTGCCGGGAGCGAGGACGATGGTTTAAAAATTGGCGCGATGTCATGGCCATGTGGCGTCAAGGTAATAAATAAATTGGACTGGCAAGTAAAAGAGTTACCGGGCAAGGGCTGCACCGCGTGCGCTTCGCGCATGAGCGCTGCCTGCGCCCGGTAACTCAGGGTGCGGGCATTAGACGCAGGTCGCTGAAAGGCAAGTGTTGAGGCGAGCGATAAAGGTGGCAAAGCTGCCACCCGACAGACCTTGCAGGGCCAGCACCAGCGCGATCGACACCACGGCGATGATCAGTGCGTACTCGACGACTTGCGCACCCTCTTCATCCCTGGCGAATTTTTTGAGAGGGGAAGCCATGACTTTGAGAAAATTTTTCACGTTGAACCTTTGATAAATGATGTTTGAAATGAACGCTTCAGGCCCTGCTCAGGACCTGGACTTTTTGTCGATTAATCGGCTTGGCTGTACATCAATAAACGACCTCCTTTCTGCTGTCTCTGCAGTCCCGTGAACAACTTCGTCGGAAGCTGTCCTGGCGCCTGCAACCCGCACCCTCTCCTGCCCTTTTTCTAGTTATGTTGTGAGCGGCCCGCTGGGTGGCCATGGCCTTTGGGCCAAGCCGTCCCGACCCGGGCTGCGGCTTGCTACCGTCCTGAGCCACTGTTGCTGCTGCCACTCCCGCCCAGGTTGATGACGTTGATCACGGGCGGCGGCGTTTTGAACGAGCTCTGGTAGCGATTCATAGCCTCGTGCGCGGACGCGCCATCGAGCCCCGAGGCGTTGTCGGGGTTGCTGCCAGCGTCCGGGTTGACGGTCATGGCCAGTCGGTTTTGCCGCACGGCCTCGCCAAAACGCGCGTCGTAATTGGGCGTGGTCGACGTGCAGCCGCCCAAGGCAACCAAAGCCGTCAGGCCAAGAGCCAGGCCAGCAAGGCCACCCCGACCGGGGGGTTGAGCCGATGGCGCTGTTGGGGCAGAACACCGGTAAGACGTGTCGTTCATGTTGTTGCTCCGAAAAAATGAATCAGGAAGAGCGCGGCTCAGCGGCTTGCCGGGGCTTTGTCAGCCGCCGGAGCAGGCGCAGTCATGGCAGGTGACTTGCCTTCGGCTGCGCCATGAAACAGGGCGTCAGCGCTGTTGGGCGCGACATGCACATCGGTGGGCAGCAGGGCGGCTGACTTCAGCGGCTTGACCAGGCGCGGCGTGACCACAAAAATCAGCTCGGTCTGGTCCTTTTGAAATTCGGTCGAGCGAAACAACGCACCAAACAGTGGCAGATCGCCCAGCCCGGGAAAGCGGCTGATGCTCTCAGTGACGTTGTTCTTGATCAGGCCGGCGATGGCAAAGCTCTGGCCATCGTTGAGCTGCACCGTGGTGTCGACGCGTCGCGTGGTGATCGACGGCAACACCGATGTCACACCGCCCACGGTGGTGAAGGCCGAACCGGTTTGCGCCAGCTCGGAGACCTCGGACACCAGCTTGAGGTTGACCCGCGTGCCATCGAGCACCGTAGGGCTAAAGCGCAGGCCCACGCCAAACTCTTTTTCTTCCAGCGTGATGGTGCTGCCGCCGGCTTCGCGAGTCTGCGCTACGGGAATGAAGATCTTGCCACCCGATAAGAAGCTTGCCGACTGGCCGCTGATCGCCATGATGTTGGGCTCGGCCAGCACGCGGATGAGGCCATCTTTTTTCTGCGCATCAATTCCCAGCAAGGTCGCACCCTGACCGGCCGTGCTCAGCGCAGCCCGGGCGCCGTTGCTGACCGTGCCGACGGCAGCATTGGCGGAGCCCGCCAGCGCCGCACCACTGAGGTTGCTGAACTGCCCGAACACCGCCGGGCCGCCACCGAAAATCCCGGAAATCACCTTGCCACCCAGGCCATCGGCAGAGGTCAGCAAGCGGGCATAGTCGATGCCAAATTTGTCGAGCAAGGTCTTGCTGACCTCGGCAATCTTGACTTCGAGCATGACCTGTTGTGGCGTGTTCAGGCGCAGCATGTTGACCACCCGCCGGCCTTCGGCATGCGAGGTGGCCAGGCTCATCACGGCGTCGAGTTTCTGCGCATCGCTGACCTGCCCGGTCAGCACCAGCGCGCCGTCGGCGCCGCGCACCTTGACGCCAGTTTCATCCGGCAGCAACTCGCCCAGCGTGGCCTGTAAGCTGGCCGGATCGACGGTGACCAGCACATCGCGGATAAAGCAACGCCCGTCGGCGCTTTGCAGCACGAGGTTCATGGAACCGGTCCTGCGCCCCAGAAGAAAGAGCTCGGTGGGACTGAGCAGAGTCAGCTCGACATCGGCCACACCGTCGCTCTGCAGCGCACCTGCCTGAAGCGGTTGCAGGCTCCGGGGCAGTGGCGCAGCATCAGCCGGAAGTTCGCGAGGTGCGCCAGCGCGAGAGCCGCCAGCGCGCCCGCCCACCAGCATGCGCACGATCGGTGCCGACAAGGTCATCACACTGGACTTGCCCAGCGTGACACGGGCTGCCGGCTCCACCACCACCGTGACACACGGTTGCAGCGGTGCAGGTGCAGTTGCAAGTGCAGGTGCAGGTGCAGCAGAAGGCGCAGCGACAGTCATCGCCCCGCTGCCGAGCTCGGCGCTGCGTGCGCTAGCGGCTTTAAGCGCTGGCTTGCCGGGCGCCACAGGGGCTACAGGGGCCACGGGCGTCGTCTGTGCCAGAGTTTGCAGCCCCCAAAGCAGGGCCGTGAGCAGGAGCACCGACTTGCCGGGCAACCCGTGGGGCAGCTTGTTATTGTTCATCCAGAAAACTCCGAGCTTGTTTAAAAACAGTTGAGAACACGTAGACCACCCTGGATCACCTCGACACACTGGCGCGCCGGCGGCGCCGGGGTCAGTGGCGTCGCCAGCACCGGTGCTGGCGACCTGATGGTCTTGACTGGCTGCGCACGCGACGCCGCCACCGCCTTGACCGGTTGCGCCGCCGGCTCGCCAAAGAGCTGGCTCTTGGTCATGCCGGCGGTGCTGACGCTCTTGCGGTCGACCTGGTTGCGCAACACCAGGGACAGCGTGCCGATGCTGCGCGCCAGGTCCAGCTTTTCGGCGTCTTCGGGGCTCAATTCAAGCGTGACGGCGCTGACCACGCGCGGCTTGGTATCGTCACGCCCGGCCTCCTGGGCCACCGCCAGCACCAGCACCTGCTCGAGCACGGTCTTGCTGATCTGCCGCCCCTCTTCGCCGCGGCCATGCTCCTGCTGCGCATTGACCATCACGTCAACGAAAGTGCCAGGCAGCGCAAAGCCCGCCACGCCGACCACGTCGTTGACCCGCACCGTCATGGCCCGCTTGCCATCTGCAATCACGGCTGACAGCCCGCCCTGCGCCCCGGTGGGCGCCAGCTTGCGGTCAACGATGGCGTCACCGCGCATCACGCCGACCTTGAGCACCCGGTCCTGCACGTCCTTGGGATCGGAAAACGCACCGGCAGGCAGTGCGCCACTGGGCCAGTCGACGGTGCTGAGCATGGGCGCATTGATGCGGCTACCGAGCTCAATGTCGACGGCCGCCACCACCACCTTGTGGGGCGTACTGCTTTGCCGGTTAACCCAACCGGCGGCGTAAACGGCAGCGGCCAGCCCGATCAAAATGGCCATCACCAGCATGGCCAGAGCCTTGGTATTTTTCATATGCGTTCTCGCGTAGGTACTTTTTGTGGATCGGGAAAAATCTCAGACGTAGCCCAACTGCTGCGCCAGCACATAGGTGGTGGTTCCAGCCCAGATGCTCACGCCGTAGGGCAGCTTGCCAACGGAGGGCCGCACCTTGTCAGCCGCCCCCCCTGAGGTCCGGAAGGTATGCTCTGCAAGCACCGTCAAATTGGTCAGCAGCGCCAGCCAGGTGCCACGAACCAGCGTATGCAGCAGCGCAGCCAGACCGCCGGCTATAAAAACAAACAGCACCGCCGGCCCGGTGGATGACAGCCCCAGGAAAGCGCCGGCCATGGCCATCAACTTGACATCGCCAGCGCCCATCACGCCCATCAGATGAAAGGGCAACATGAGCGCCAAGCCCAGGGCCAGACCACCCAGTGCCCACCAGAAACCGGGGCCCTGCGCCGACGGCGACCAGACGCTGTAGGTCAGCGCAATCACAGCGCCACTGAGCGTGAGCCAGTTGGGAATGCGGTAAGAGCGCCAGTCAATAATCGCAGCCAGCAAGAGCAACAACAGCAAGGCACTCATGCGCACATCCATCAGCAGCATGGTCAGCAGTTCGGTCAGGGCGTTGAACGACGGTGACATATCAAGCGCCACAACGCATGGCGGGCCCGACAGCACGGGCCGGTTTGGCATGGCCGCTGCTGCGCCGTTCAGCGGCACAATAGCCTCGGCTTGCGTCAGGCTTCGGCCAAGAGAAATCGTTGACGCCGGGGCGGCTATTCAGGAGGGCAGGCAAAAATACGGGGAGCATGACGGCGCAGTCAATAGACGGTAGAGATTGAAAAAGTAACTTCACGACAGACTGTCAAACAACGTCTTCGTTAGTGAAAATATAGCCATGGCTTCCTCGCGTCACATGAGCCGAAACGACTGCCGACGGGGGGACAAAACAACTCTTTTCGCAAGCCCTGAACCATGACAAAACAACCAGACGAAGGGCGGCACGGCTGTCGAGCCAAGCCCCACACGCCCTTGTTCCCGTCCCTTCGCGTGAGCACCGTGTGCCGCGCCCTTGTGACCAGTGCATCGGTGATCACCGGCTGCGCGTCAGCGCTGGCCGATCAGACTCAACCCACGCTGGCCCCTACCGTGGTGTCGCCCAGCCAGGGTGATGGCGCGCTGGGGCTGAGCGACACGGCATCCGAAGGCGTGGTTGATCGGGCCACCCTGCAGAACCGGGGCGCCGCCCGCCCTGGTGACTTGCTGGAGTTCATACCCGGTATGGTGGTGACTCAGCACTCAGGCGATGGCAAAGCCAATCAGTACTTCCTGCGCGGCTTCAACCTGGACCATGGCACGGACTTCGCCACCCGCGTCGATGGCATGCCAGTGAACATGCCCTCGCACGGTCACGGTCAGGGCTACACCGACCTGAACTTTGTGATTCCCGAACTGGTCGAGCGCATTGATTACCGCAAGGGCCCCTACTTTGCGACGCACGGCGACTTTGCGTCTGCCGGCGCCGCCGACCTGAGCTACGTCACGCGTCTGGACGCCCCGCTGGCAATGGTGACCACCGGCCGCTACAACTACCGGCGCGCTTTGCTCGCCGGCTCCACCAACATCGGCATCGACCGCAGCATGCTGGTCGCGCTGGAGTCGACGACGTACGACGGGCCATGGACCATCCCCGAACAGCTGCAACGAAAAAACGCGGTCTTGCGGCTGCAGCAAGGCAACAGCAACGAAGGCCTGAACATCAGCCTGATGGCCTACCAGGCGCGCTGGGTGGCCACTGACCAGGTGCCTCAACGCCTGATTGACGCCGGCAGTTACCAGGGCCGGCCCTTCGGCCGATTCGACTCGCTGGACCCCAGCGACGGCGGCCAGACCTCGCGCTACAGCCTGTCGTCCCAATGGCACCAACGCGACCGGGATGTCTACACCCAGGTCTCGGCCTACGTCATCCAGACCCGGCTGCGGCTTTATTCAAACTTCACCTTCGCGCTCGACGCCCCCGCCACCGGCGACCAGTTTGCACAAGACGATCAGCGCAAGGTGGTCGGCCTGAATGCCTCGCGCGCCTGGAGCCATCGACTGGCAGGGCTGGAGAGCCGCTCCGAGATCGGTGTGCAGCTGCGCCATGACCGCATTCGTCTGGGCCTGCAGGACACGCAAGCGCGCCAGGTCCTGGCGACCACCCGTCTGGACGATGTCAACCAGACCCTGCTGGGGGTCTACGGCCAAAGCAAGCTTGAGCTCAACAGCTGGCTACGCACCGTGCTGGGCCTGCGCGCAGACAGTGCCGCTTTCGCCGTCGACAGCCTGAGCCTGCCCGCCAACTCGGGGCGCACCCGGTCCCGCTTGCTGTCGCCCAAGTTCATGCTGATCGCCAGTCCCTGGCAACACACCGAGATGTACTTCAGCGCCGGCCGCGGCTTTCACAGCAACGACGCGCGCGGCACCACGGCGCGCGTCGACCCCAAGACCGGCGAGCCGCTCGAGCCCTCACCGGGCCTGTCGGCGTCCAGGGGTTGGGAGCTCGGCCTGCGCACCGAGGCCATCGCCAACTTGCAAAGCTCGGTGGCGCTGTGGCGTCTGAACTTTGACTCTGAACTGAGCTATGTGGGCGATGCGGGAACCACCGCTGCAGGCAGCGCCAGCCAGCGCTACGGGCTGGAGTTCAACAACCGCTGGCAAGCGGGCAAACAGCTGCGCCTTGACGCCGACCTGGCGCTGACGCACGCCCGCCTGGCCAACGGCGAGCGCATTCCCAATGCCATCGACTCGGTGGTCAGCGTCACGGCCAGCTTGCAAAACCTGGGCGCATGGTCGAGCAGCCTGCACTGGCGCTACCTGGGCAGCGGCGCCCTGACGGGCGACAACAGCGCCCGCTCGCAGCCCGGCAGCACCGTCAGCTGGCGCGTTAGCCGAAAACTGCTGACGCAGACAGCGCACCCGTCGAGCCTGACACTGGACATCTTCAACCTGTTCAACCGTCGACTCAACGACATCCAGTACTACTACGCCACGCGCCTGCCCACTGAGGCCAGCCCAGTCAACGACCGCCTGGTACACCCAGCCGAGCCCCGCTCACTGCGGCTGACCTGGTCGAGCCGCTTTTGACCAGGACTAGCGCAACATCTCGCCGCTGATGATGATTTTTCGCACTTCGGTTGTGCCAGCACCAATTTCCAGCAATTTAATGGCGCGGAACAAGCGATTGACCTCCGACTCCCAGATGTAACCCGAGCCACCGTGTATCTGCACAGCTTCGTTCAACACCTTGTTCATGGTCTCGGCGGCAAACAAAACCGAAGCTGCTGTGATCTTGTGGATCTCGCCACGTCCTCCGCCTCCCACCTCCAGGTCATTGGCCGCCCGCAGCGCCTGGTAGGTGAAGACACGCATCGCCTCGACCCAGACAAACATGTCGGCCAGCTTGGACTGAATCATCTGGAAATTGGCAATCGGCTTACCAAACTGCTGCCTGGTCTGCGCGAACTCCAGCGAAAGCTGCAACGCGCGCTCAGAGATCCCGAGGCATATCGGCGAGATCATGGCTCGCTCCAGATCCAGACCGCTCATCACAATCTTGACACCGGTGTCCTCATCACCCACACGGTTGGCCGCCGGCACACGACAATTTTCAAACACCAGTTCGGCCGTCTGACTGCCTCGAAAGCCCATCTTGGTCAGCTTTTGGGCCACCTTGAAACCGGGAAAGGTTTTTTCGACGATGAAGGCAGAAATTCCCTTGGCGCCTTTGTCGCGGTTGGTCTTGGCGTAGACCAGCAAGACATCGGCAACCGGTCCGTTGGTGATGTAAAGCTTGCTGCCGTTGAGTAAATAATCATCGCCGTCCCGGGTCGCGGTGGTGCGCATGGAGCCCAGCGCGTCGGAGCCGGCCCCTGGTTCGGTGAGGCCCAAGGCGCCTATCGTCCGGCCACTGCAAAGCCCGGGCAGGTAGCGCGCCCGTTGCTCTTCATTGGCGTTTCTGTAAATGTTGTGGAGACACAGATTCTCATGCGCTACCCAGCTCAGCGCCATGGCGTGGTTCCAGCGTGAGAAGGCCTGAAGCACCAGTCCACTGGTGAACATATCGAGTCCGGCACCGCCATAGCTTTCGGGCGTCGCAATACCGAAGTACCCGGTCTTGCCAATGACACTGAAAGCATTTTCCGGCCACCACTCTTCGTTGTCCATCCGCTGAGAAAGCGGGTACAGCTCCTGCCTGGCGAAGCGGTCGGCATCATCCAGCATGCCTTGCTCGTCGTTGGAAAGGCCCGCAAAACGCTGCATGGCAGACCCGGCAAAAGCTCCGAGGGTGGATGTCGTCGATTGGTTCATGGCGTCCTTTTTGAAAGCTGGATGTTGGAGTTTGAGAAAAATCTTGTCTGCCTCAGGCTGGCAGCTTCTGCACAAATGCAGCAACGCGCGCCGCGAAATCAGGCGTTGCAGCGCACCGCAGAAACGCCGCCTTCTCTCGATGCAAATGCGCCTCCAACGCCTGCGCAGACTGTGCCGTCACCAGGCCTTTGAGTTCGCGCAAGGATTGCTCAGGCAGGGCCAGCATCTCTGCGACCCACTGATCAGCAGTTGGCTGCAAACAGTCATCGTCTGCCAGGCGGTTGACCAAGCCCAGTTGCAGTGCCTGCTCAGCGCTGCGTTGGCCAGCGGTCGTCAAAGTCTCCAGTCCCCGCGCACTTCCCAGACGCTGCACAAGGAAAAAGCTCAGACCGCCGTCGGCTGGCGCGCCAAGCTTGGGGTAGGCCGCCACAAAGCGGGTAGAGCGCGTAGCCACCACAAAATCACACGCCATGGCCAAAGAGAAACCGCCGCCGGCCACAGCGCCATGAACACACGCCACCACAGGCTTGGACAAGCGCTGCAGGCCAAGGATGCAGGCATGAAACGGATCGATCGTGTTTTCAATGAACGTCGGCAGATCGTCTCTGTGCGCATGCATGGCGGCAACATCGCCACCCGCACAAAAAGACCGGCCCGCGCCACGCAGCACAACCACACGCGCCGAGCTATTTTTTTCAATGGCTTTGATCGCATCGAGCAAAACCCCGGCCATTTCACTGTCCAGAGCATTCAGGCGATCAGGTCGATTCAACGTCAACGTGACGACGGCACCGCTTTGCTCAAAGCGTACGGAGGGCTCGCGGCTCATGTGCTCATTCCTGGCGCACCAGCACGCAATTTAATAATTTGACCCATTTTCAATTTCTCCCTCGAATTTTTGATATTTGATCGGCATCACACCATGAGAGATATGGGGTAAACACTAGTAGCTGCCGCAGGGCGCGCAGAAATCGGCAATTCAGCGCGACCCTAAGGGAAATCCATAGGCAGAGTTTTTTTTGAGTGAGGGTCATAATCATTGCGGATTGAGACCTTTATTGACCCTCTCGCCCGCCGCATCGGAGAGACAGCGTGCCGATACAGCACCATGGAGACATACATGACAACAATCGTTCGTACTGACCTGGCAAGCCGGCAAAGTGCATGTTGAGCATTACCAATCTTCAGGTCTTTTATGACCATTCTGTGGAAGCCATACGCGACGTATCGCTGGAAGTGGGGGCGGGTCAAATCGTGGCTCTGCTGGGCAGCAACGGCGCGGGCAAATCAACCGTTCTCAAAGCCATCAGCGGCGTCCTCTACCCCGAAGAAGGCGAAATAACTGGGGGCATGATCAGTTACAACGGCAAGAACATCGGAAAACTGGCGCCGCACGAGATCGTCCGGCTGGGTCTGGTCCAAGTCCCGGAGGGACGCCGTCTTTTCGACACGCTGACGGTGGAAGAAAACCTTCTCATGGGCGGCTACGCACGACCAGCGAGCGATTCGGCAGAGGCGATGGCGCGGATCTTCCAGATGTTCCCGGCCATTGAGTCACATCGCCACCGCGTGTCGGGCTATCTTTCAGGCGGCCAGCAACAAATGGTGGCAATCGGCCGCGCGCTGATGGGCGAGCCGAACATGCTTTTGCTCGATGAACCGTCACTTGGACTGGCGCCGCAGATCATCACGGAAATATTTCAAGCGATACGCAGATTGCGGGACGAACGCGGGCTGACAGTGCTGCTCGTCGAGCAGAACGCGCAACTCGCCCTGTCTGTTGCCGACTACGGCTACATCATGGAACGTGGACGCGTTGTGCTGGACAACACGCCGCAAGTGCTGCTTGCCAATGATGATGTCAAGGAGTTTTACCTTGGCGTGCAAGATGGCGGTGAGCGCCGCAGCATGCGCGATATAAAACATTACAAGCGGCGTAAAAGGTGGCTGTCATGAACGCAGCTGTGAACACCCCGGCGACGACACCCATCCTCGAGATTTCGGGTCTGTCCAAACGTTTCGGCGGGCTGGAGGCCTTGGGCGACATCAATCTACGCGTGATGCGGGGTGAAATCTGCAGCATCATCGGCCCGAACGGCGCCGGCAAGACCACTCTTTTCAACCTGACTTCCTGCCTGCTCCAGCCCACCACCGGCAGCGTGACCTTTGACGGCGAAGACATCACCACCCTGAGCGCACACAACCTGGCCAAGCGAGGCCTGGCACGCACCTTCCAAAACCTGGCCGTGTTCAAGCACGAGACCGTGATCGACAACATCCTCACTGGCATGCATTCAAGGCTCAGCAGCGGTATTTTTGGTGCGGCCCTGTTTTGGGGTGCGACCCGGAATGCAGAAATCAAGGCGCGAGAAACGGCAGAAGAAATCGTGGAGTTTCTCGAGATCGAAGCCATCCGGGATCTGCCTGTGGGCACCTTGTCCTATGGCCTGCAAAAGCGGGTGGAACTGGGTCGTGCACTGGCCATGCAGCCCAAGCTTTTGTTGCTCGATGAAATGGTCTCCGGCATGAACCAGGAAGAAACTGAAGACATTGCACGTTTCATCCTCGACATTCGGGAGGAGCGTAACGTGACCGTCATGATGATCGAACATGAAATGGGCATCGTGATGGATATTTCAGACCATGTGTGCGTGCTCAACTTCGGACGCAAGATTGCCGACGGCACACCGGAGTTGGTATCACATGACCCCGCCGTGATTGCGGCCTACCTCGGTCAGGATGTGGGGGCCAAGCAATGAGCATTGTCGGTACGCCAACAAATGCACGGCATGACTGTCCGCAGCAGGAAAGTACGTCATGAGCCGGCCCGACCAAGCCATTGCCGACCTGCAGTTGCCCCCAGGCCTGGCCGAAGGTGAAGCCACCATGCCGGGCTTGCTGAGGCACCGTGCACGCACCATGCCAAACCAGATCGCCTTGCGCGAAAAGTCACGCGGCATCTGGCGCGGCACGACATGGCAGAGCTACTTTGAGAAGGCACGCGCATTCGCGCTGTTCCTCAAAGCGCAAGGCTTCATGGCCGGCGACAAACTCATCATCGCGTCAGACGGCACCCCCGAATGGTTTGTAGCCGACCTGGCCGCACAGTCACTCGGCGGGGTAACGGTCGGCATTTACCCGACCAACCCGTGGCCCGAATTGCAATACATCGCCAACCACTGCCGCGCCAAAATTGCGGTTTGTGGCGACCAGGAACAGACCGACAAAGTGCTGACCGCCATGCGTCTTGAAGGCGGTCTGCCTGAAATGAAGCGGGTGCTGACGGTCGACTGGAAGGGGATGAGGCCCTACACCGACAGTTGCCTGATGCCATTTCATGACGCTCTGGAGGAAGGCTTGAGTTTGGCTAGGCAGCCGGCGCAACTCGAGGCCTACGAGGCGATCATTGATGGCCTGAAAGCAGATCAAGATGCGATCATCGTCTACACGTCCGGCACGACCGGTATGCCCAAGGGAGCGCGAATCTCTCATCGCGGCATCCTCTTGGACGCGTGGGCGTTAGGTCAGGTGCACGGCCTCGCCGGTAAGCCTGTGTCGGTCGTGTGCTATTTGCCGCTGTGCCACGTCGCCGAACGCCTGATGTCCCCAGTGATGCAGCTGGCCTACGGCACGGTGGTGTACTTTGCCGAGTCGATCGACACCGTCACGCATAACCTGCGCGAAATAGGTCCCAGCTTTTTCTTCGGCGTGCCCCGCACCTGGGAGAAACTGCAATACGAAATCCTGATCAAATCGCGCGATGCGCGACCGCTGGCCCAGTGGGCTTTCAAAAGGGCTTTGGCCATCGCCTCGCCGATTGCCGAGCGCACCATCAACAACGGAGGAACTCCCCTCAATCTGCGCGACAAGGTCACTGGCTGGCTGCTTCGGATAACGATTTTCAGCAACCTGCTGGCCAGCATAGGCTTGGACCGCACCTGGATTTGCATGACGGGCGGCGCCTCTATTTCGCCTTCAGTCATCTTGTTCTTCCGCGCCATGGGCGTGCCCATCTACCAGATCTACGGCATGACGGAAAGCAGCGGTGCCAGCCATGCACAGACCAAGAACAGCTCGCGCCTGGGGTGGTGCGGCGCGCCACTGCCCGGGATCGTCGAGCAGCGCATCCTGCCCGACGGCGAGTTGCAATTGCGGGGACGCATCGTCTTCAATGGCTATCTCTACGACGAGGTCGCGAGCGCCGCCGCCTTGAGTGACGGCTGGCTTAGCACCGGCGACGTCGTCGAGATAGACAAAGCAACCGGCGAGGTGCAGGTGATTGACCGCAAAAAGGCCATACTGATCACGAGCGGCGGCAAGAACATCACACCCTCACTGATCGAAAACACGCTCAAGGAGAGCCTTTACATCAGTGAAGCGGTATTGCTGGGAGATGGGCGTCATTTTGTTTCGGCACTGATCCAGATCGACCTGGACACCGTTGGCAAATGGGCGCAAGAGCGCGGCCTGGCCTACACCACCTACGACACGCTGGCGCAACTAGAGGCAGTCAAAGAGTTGATAGCAGCAGACGTGAACCGAGTCAACGAGCGCTTTTCGCGCGTCGAAAATATTCGCAAATTCGTCATATTGCGCAAGCAACTGGATCACGACGATGGGGAGTTGACCGCCACGATGAAAGTCCGCCGCAACGTGATCGAGAAAAAATTCGCAGCCGAAATCAGTGAAATCTATGGCCCCACAAAGGATGCCGCATGAACTACTTCATGAATCTCGTGATGTCTGGCCTGGTCATAGGCACCTTGTACGGGATGGTGGCCATGGGCTTTGCCATCATCTACCGGGCTACAGGCATGGTGAACTTCGCGCAAGGCGAAGTCATGATGCTGATCGCCTACATGAGCTACACCTTTGCCAACATACCCGGAGTGACCTTTATTCCCTTGCTGATCTGCGTGCTGGTGGCCGCCGTCGTCCTTGGCCTGCTGATCGAATGGGCATTCATACGGCCCATGCTCGGCGAGCCGATGTTCTCAAGAGTCATGGTGACGATTGGACTGGCCGTCGTCATCCGCTCTGTGGTGATTCTGATCTGGGGGGTCGAGCCCACTGCGTTCCCCCGCCCATTCGGCAATGAAGTGATTCGCTTTGGCGACATGGCCTTGTATCCGGGTCAGATTTTCTCGCTGCTGTCGCTGGCCGGACTGTCTTTAGCCATGTGGCTTTTCTTTCGCCGCTCACGTGTTGGCATTGCCATGCGCGCCACCTCAAACAATGAGACAACGGCGCTTTTAATGGGCATCAACGTCAAGCGAATCAGTGCGATTGCGTGGGCCATTTCGGCGATTTTTGCCGCTTTTTCGGGTCTGGCCTTTTGCCTGATGTTCAGCCTGGAGCCGGAGATATCCCAAATGGGTATGCGGGGCTTCCCCGCCACCATTCTGGGCGGGCTGGACTCTGTCGTGGGGGGCGCCTTTGGCGGCCTGGTCATTGGTGTGATTGAAAACCTGGCGGGCGGTTATCTGGGTCGCGGATTAAAGGAAATCGCGGGGTTTGTCCTCATTGTTATCGTGCTGATGATCAAGCCCTACGGCCTGTTTGGTCAACGTGAAATCGAGCGTGTGTGATGCGTAGCCGTACCTATCAAAATTCCTACGCCGGCCTGGTCGCCCTGTCCAGCCAACCAACCACCTGGGTGTGGACAGCCATTGGCATTCTGGTGCTGGCACTCATGCCCGCCGTGTTCGGCTCATTCGGGCTGAATATGCTGACGGCCATCTTTGTCGCCTCCATCGGCGTGCTCGGCCTTAACCTGCTATCGGGCGTGGCGGGGCAGATCTCTCTGGGTCATGCGGGCTTTCTGCTGCTCGGCGCCTATGCACAGGCGATCCTGACCACCGACTACAAGATACCAACGCTAATCGCTATTTTTCTGTCCGGCTTTCTGGCTGCCGTTGCAAGTCTGGTGGTCGGCATACCGTCTTTGCGCCTGAAGGGTCTGTACCTGGCCATCACCACGCTGGCTTTCACATTCATCGTGCGCCACATCGTTCTTTTTGCAGAAGGCATTACACGTGGCTCAGCTGGGATGCCGGTCGATGCGCTCAGTGTCTTCGGCTTCTCATTCAAGGGCGACGTTAGGTTTTACTACGCGGCCCTGGCCATGCTGCTGCTTTTTGTACTCATCACACTCAACCTGATGCGCTCTCGCATTGGCAGAGCCTGGCTGGCTGTGCGTGACCATGACATTGCAGCGCGGGCCATGGGCATTGACCTGATGCGCTACAAACTGCTGGCCTTCATGGTCAGCGCGTTCTACACAGGCGTGGCAGGCGCCATGGTGGCTCTGCAGACCCGCTTCATCAACGTTGACACCTTCAGCATCCTGATCAGCATTGAGGCACTCGCCATGATCATCGTCGGCGGCATCGGTCGCATCCATGGCGCCATTCTGGGCGCAGCACTCATCATCTTGCTGCCAGAACTGCTGAGTTTTGGCTTTGCAGCCGCAGGCGACAACTTCAAGACCCTGATGGCTGACCGGATCTATGAGATCAAAGGAATGATGTACGGCATTGTGATTTTGCTGTTTCTAAGGCTTGAGCCGGAAGGCATGGCCGGCATCTGGCGCAAGGCAAAACGGTTCTGGGTTCAATGGCCGCTGTCGCAGTAAGCCAGAGCCGTGGGCAACGTATTCGCATGACCCCGGAATTCCCCGGAGGCAGCGTTTTTTCAGAGGAGACAACATGAGCAAGAATCTTATAAAAGTAGTCAGTCGCTTGGCACAATGGTCTGCCATCACGCTCGCCGCCGGTGCTGCAATGTCCGTCACTGCACAAGATGTTGGCGTGACTGCCACGGAGATCCTGATCGGCGAGGTGCAACCCATGTCGGGGCCAGCATCGCTGATTGGCAAGGCCGGTGCCGCTGGCTCCAAGCTGGCGATTGCCGAGATCAATGCCAACGGCGGCATCAACGGCCGCAAGCTGCGTGCCATCTATGAAGATGACGGCTATGTACCGGCACGCTCGGTCTCTGCGGTCAAGAAGCTGATCGACTCCGACAAGGTTTTCGGACTCACGGGCACCACAGGCAGCTCCCACATGGTGGCCATGCTGCCGACCATTGAGGAAGCCAAGATCCCGACCATCGTGCACATGGCGCCCAACCCAGCAGTGGTCAATCCACGGCGCCCCACCGTGTTCATGATCGGGCCAGATTACGACTATGCCGGCTATGTGCCAATCAGCCACATGGTCGAGAAGATGAACAAGAAAGGTGGCAAGTTCGGCATCCTGTACCAGGACGACGACTTCGGCAAGGCCTTGCTTTCCGGCTACCAGAAGGCGGTCAAGCAATATGGCCTCAACAGCGTGGCAGAGATCTCATTCAAGCGCGGCGCCAAGGATTTTTCGGCTGAAGTTCTGAACCTGAAAGACAAAGGCGCCAACGCGGTCTACCTTGGCACGCTGACGACCGAGTCAGCATCCATCATGTCGGAATTCCGGCGTCTGAACATGGACGTGACGCTGGGCACACTCTGGGCAGGTCAGTTGCCTGCTGCCGTCAAACTGGCTGCACCGTCCGGCTATCAATACCTGATCCCCGATTACTACGCGTCCAACTACGACTCGGCAGGCCTTGCGCTGATGGAGAAAGCCAAGAAGTTTCTGAACGCGGACGACTATGCCAATTTCAACCGCTACACCGTCAGCGGTTACGTCGGTACGCTGGTCTTTGCAGAAGGCATTCGCCGTTGCGGCGCCAATGTCACCCGCGTTTGTGTTGTCAACGAACTCAACAAACTGCAGAACTTTCAGACCGGTGGTTTGAGCGGACCCGTGTCCTTCAACAATCCGAAAGCTCAGGCCGTGCTGCCAATCAAGCTGTTCCAGACGGACCCGGCCAGCGGCACTGTGAAGTCGGTGACCGACTTCATCGCTTACTGACAAGACCGGCAACCTCAAGCCATCAAAGCCTTGCGACCTACAAGATGAACCTGCCCAGCCCTCCCCCTCACACGGCACAGTCCGGCCCTGACGGACCGACCAGCAAGAGTCGTTTCCGGTCGGCTTTTCGCCCGGGTCTGTTTGAAGGCCAGACCGTGATCGTCACCGGCGGGGGGAGCGGCTTGGGCAGGTGCGCCGCGCATGAGCTGGCAAGTTTGGGGGCGCATGTCGCACTGGTCGGCAGGCAAGCCACCAAACTTGAAACGGTGGCCGCCGAAATATCAGCGATCTACCCCGAACGTGCCGGCGATGTCAGTACTGCCGTTTGTGATATTCGCAATGAGTCTGAAGTCAAAGCCACCGTGGCGGCTATCTTGCAAAAGCACGGTCGCATTGACGGGCTCTTCAATTGTGCCGGCGGACAGTTTCCCGCAAAACTGCGCGACATCTCACTCAAGGGATGGGATGCCGTGGTGCGCAACAACCTACACGGTACTTTTCTTTTTTCGCGCGAATGCTTTGTCCAGTGGATGGAGAACCACGGCGGTAGCATCGTGAACATGCTGGCCGACATCTGGGGTGGTTTGCCTGGAATGGGCCATTCAGGGGCAGCGCGCGGCGGGGTTCTGACCCTGACCGAAACGGCCGCCTGTGAATGGGGGTATGCGGGCGTGCGGGTCAATGCAGTCGCACCGGGCTGGATTGCCTCCGCGGGGATCGATACTTACGATGAGGACTACCGTAACTTGTTGCGCGGGCTGCGCACCAAGGTACCGCTGCAGCGCTTTGGCACTGAGTCCGAACTGTCCTCCGCGGCGGTCTATCTGCTATCACAGGCCGCTGGATTCATCAGCGGAACGGTGATCCGCGTGGATGGCGGCGTGCCGACTGCCAGGCACAGCTGGCAGCTCCAACCCGCCGAACGCAGCTTTCCCTACAACGGGTTCCCGCAATATCAGCCGCCTGTCACCTTCTCCGACAGCCAACCCAAAGCGACATCTTGAAATAAATGAGCATGACACCGGACTATTCACAACTGATCCTGGAGCAGCGCGATAACGCCTGCCACATCATGATCAACCGTGCGGCCGAGCACAACACCATGACCGATGTCGTGATGGACGAGCTGGTGCGCGCCTTCCGCGAAGCCGAGCGCATGGAAGGCGTGCGCGCCATCGTTCTGACCGGCGCTGGTGAACAGACCTTTTGCGCCGGAGGAAAACTCAAGCCGACAGCCGATGGATCGCCGTTTGCACTCGAGCCCGGCCGCTTCGACAACCCCATCGCAGACATGTTCCGCGCCATGGATCGCTGCAACCTCCCCATCATCGCCCGGGTCAACGGCAGCGCATTTGGCGGCGGGCTCGGCCTCATATGCGCTTGTGATTTTGCCGTCGCGGTGGACAGCGCCAAATTCGGTACCACCGAAGCCAAAGTCGGCGTTTTCCCGATGATGATTCTGCCGGTGCTCATGCGCGTGATTCCACGGCGCCGGCTGCAGGAAATGTGTTTTTTTGCACATCGTTTTTCGGCAAAAGAGGCACAGCAGTTCGACATCGTCAATGAAGTTGTGCCTGCATCAGAGCTGGATGCTGCGGTCAAAGTCATGGTGGACAAGCTGACCAGCAACTCACCAGTGGCGCTTCGCATCGGCCGTCGCGCGATTTCAGCGGTGACAGATCTCTCGTTCTCGGACGCCCTCAACCTGACGCAGGCTGTTTTGCCCATCCTGTCGCAGAGTGAAGACACCAAAGAAGGCATGCGAGCCTTTGCCGAACGTCGCGCCCCGGTTTGGCCTGGCCATTAGGTACAACGAGGCACAACGAGGCACAACGAGCTTCAAATAACCGCATGACACAGCAGACATCCATCCGTACAAAACCCTTGCGCATTGGCTGCGCTACAGGCTTTTGGGGCGACTCAGAAGAAGGCGCCACGCA
>CAIMVC010000420.1 GCA_903844825.1 uncultured Burkholderiales bacterium
ACCCGGCTGTGGCAAGGCTTTGTTGTTTCATCAATGTTTAACGCATGAGCTCAGCATCGGCTGACTTGTGCAGAGTTTCCTTAAGGGAAGGTCTGAATAACTCCGATATGGCGAGGAGCGTAGCGAGGTGGCGGACTTAAATTCTTGATTTCAATCGGACTCCAGATTGCTGCGCTACGCTGGCAATGACAAAGTCAGTGACCGCTTTACTTCTGCAAGAAACCATGTGGATTTGTTATGCGCAGACGTACCGTGTATCACGCGCCAAGGCAACGTTCTCTTCAACGGCCAAGTTCAAGTAAGGCCCAGAAGAACCACCGGTGTGGGCCTGACGGGATCACTCGCTCGAGTCTTTTTAATACACTTTGAAAAAATGTATGATGAAAGTCGGTCGCGCAGGCGTCGTCTTTCAAGATCACCCTGGCAGTGCACCATACTGTCAGCCCGACGCAACCAACGACGCGTGGACGGCTAGGCGGTAGCGCAAAGCCCGCGACCGCTCCGCGGGAACGCTCAGCGGGAACGTTGGTGAAGAAATGCTTCATATTCTGGCGTGAACGGGTGCAGGAAATTTCCATCACGAAGGACAGCAATTGGTTGGCAACATGAACGAGCAGCAAGGCAAGGGGCAGCAAGAGGGAGTCTTCCCCGCGGGAGTCGAACTTGAGGATGTGGACTGTCCACACGGCTGCTCGCGTGACGATGAACCCATCGAGAAAACCAGCGACTTGCTGCACGGTATTTCGGGGCAGTTCCACGTCGTGCGTTGCAGGCACTGCAGTCTGGTTCGCACCAACCCACGCCCCACAGCAGCAACGATCGGCGCCTATTACCCTGCCGACTACGCCCCGTACATGGCCGGTGCAGCCAGCCCACGCAAGCCACAAAAGTGGCGCCATCGCGCCAAGCACAGAATTTCTCGACTTCTTGGGCGAGACGTGCGGCGGCTGCCCGAGATCGCATGTGGCCACATGCTAGAAATCGGCTGCGCATCCGGCGCCTATCTGCAGGAAATGCGCGCCAAGGGCTGGTCGGTGGAGGGCATCGAATATTCTGAAGAAGCAGCCGAAAAAGGCCGACAAATGGGGCTAGATATTCAGGTCGGTAGCCTGGAGTCTGCAACTGCACCCCTGAGAACACCTGATCTGGTTACAGCCTGGATGGTTCTAGAGCACCTGCATCATCCCTTGCCGGCGTTGCGCAAGATACGGCAATGGGTCGGAGACGATGCCTACTTCGTGGGTGTCGTTCCAGACGTCGAGGCCTTCGATCGCAAATTGTTCGGCCCCCTCTGGTACTCCTGGCATCTGCCGGCACATCTTTATCACTATTCGCAGCAAAGCCTGCAATCCTTGTTCCAAGCTGCGGGCTGGGATCTGCTGGCGGTGCGCTGGCAACCGAACGAGCGCAACTTTCTCATCAGCCTCGAGCGATGGCTGAGCGCTCAGCAGCAACCCCGCGCGTTGAAGTTCGTCCACTGGTTGATGACCGCCCGCAGCGCCCGAAAGTTTCGTCGCTGGGTGGGCTGGGGCCTCGGCCTGACCAGACAGAGTGGCCGTATGGAGTTCTGGGCGCGTCCCTCGAGGCAGGCCGACAAGGCGACGCTGTGAGAATCGCCTGGTGGCCCCATACGCGTGACAACTCCGTTGCCAGTTTTCGCTTGCGCTGTGAGCAAATTCATCAGCAGTTGATGCAGCGAGGTGTTGAATCGTCGTTCTACGAGCCTGGCGCACGCCCCCCGGACGTGCTGATACTTTCAAAGCGGTACGACGAAAGAGCGCTAGTGCATCTCAGGCAACTCGCGGCAGCAAGGTCCCAGGTGGCGGTCGGTCCTGCGCAAGGACGCGCCGCGCCGCGACTGCTGCTCGATCTGTGCGACAACCATTTTCATTTCGATGCCGACCCACGAGGGCAGTTGCAGGCACGCGCCGACCGACTGCGCGATTGCATCGATCTGGTTGACCACGTTGTTACGGCGTCGGACGCCTTAGCCGACGAACTGCTGCGGCGGCATCCCCGCGCCTCGGTAACGGTGATACCCGACGCAGCCGAACTGCCGTCCGATCGCACCTGGCCGACGCGCCTTACCCACCTAGCCGACGAACTCGCCTTGCGGCGACTTGCGCGTTGGCACGAGCGTCAGGCCGAGGTCCCCCACACGCGCCGACTGGTCTGGTTCGGCAACCACGGTAGTCCGGGCGTAGATGGCGGAATGCAGGATGTCGAGCCGCTGATGGCGCAACTGGAAAAAACCCGAAGTGCTCATGCGCCAACCAGCCTAACCATCATTAGCAATAACCGCAGTAGCTATGACGCACTGGTGCGCAACACCCAGATCGCCACAGCCTACCTTCCCTGGTCCGCCCGCACGTTCTCGCGTGCACTGAGACTTCACAGCACGGCGGTAATCCCCGTCGGGCTTAACGCGTTCACCCGTTGCAAAACGGCCAACCGCGTCCTAACCGCCTATTTGCATGGCCTGAACGTCGTAGCGGACAGGATTCCGAGTTACGAACCGTTCTCGGACTGCGCAGTGCTCGGCGACTGGCAGGTCGGCCTCGACGATTACCTCGACGACTTAGCTCTGCGCCGCCGACATCTGGACATAGGTCAGACCTTGGCGAGCCGCGACTTCGCGTTGGGCAGAACAGTCGACCGCTGGCAAACTTGCTTAGCTGGACTGTTGGCGTCAGGTTGATTTCACTAAAACCCTCAATTACCAAGCTTCGCCCGCAAGTAAAGAGGGTAGGTATGTAGAACCCCCACGAACTTCACCGAGTTCGGGGAGTTCCAGGCCGTTCAATGTGAAGACAGACACCACAGGCCCCCGTGGATGGGGACGATGATTCGGCAAATGGCTCGCCGAAAATACAAAAGCCACGGCTGAAAACCGTGGCTTTTGAAAATAAACCTGGTGGGACGTGCGGGGGTCGAACCCACGACAAACGGATTAAAAGTCCGCTGCTCTACCAACTGAGCTAACGTCCCACTGTCTTTGGCTTTTGCCTCTGACATTTAGCTACTGTGTGTGCAGCCAAGCCTCAAATTATAGCGTCCTTTTCGGTGTCTTGGCTATAGCTTGGAAATTTTATCGAAAACCCATCCCGCAGCGCACAGCCCGAAAGTGGACGTCACGCTGACGACCGAGCCGTAGCCATGGCAATTGAGGCTGTTGTCACGCAGGGCGGGAGGCGGAGATGCCGCGCAGGCTGAATCGCCGGCCAGTTCGGGCCTGGCACAGGCTTCGTCAGGTGCCTGCATCACAGCCTCACGGCTGAACACACAGGTCACGCCGATTTTCTTGGTCCGAGAGGCGCCCTGCTCCTTGCGCAAGCGGTAGCGCAGTTGTGCCAGCAGCGGGTCGTGTGTGGTGTCGGCCAGGTCTTCAATGTCCACGCGGTGGGCGTGGCGCTTGCCGCCGGCAGCACCGACCGTGATGAAGGGGATGCCGTGGCGCATGGCCCAGGCCGCCATCGCTACCTTGGCCCTGACCTGATCGCAAGCGTCAATGACAGCCAGTGGCTGACTTGGCTCAAGGTCGTGAAGACCTGACACAGCGGGCCAGTTATCGGGCGTGACGAACTCTTCAACACAACGCACGTCGCAGTCGGGATGGATTTGAGCGATGCGCTCACGCATAGCCAGCACTTTGGCTTGACCCAGCGTCGCGTTCAGCGCGTGGATCTGGCGATTGACGTTGGACTCCGCAATATGGTCCAGGTCGATCAGGGTGAGGCGCGCCACGCCACTCCTGGCCAGAGCCTCGGCGGCCCAAGACCCAACACCACCCAGCCCGACGACGACAACATGCGCCGCACGAATGCGCTGGGCTCCCGCGGCGCCGTAGAGCCTCGCCAACCCGCCAAAGCGCCTGTCATTGTCGACAGGCAAAACGTCCTGAAGGTGCACTACAGGCTGCGCTCGAGATGCCAGATCTGAAAGCGCAGGCCGGCGTAGGCCCCTGCAACGATACCCACCACCGCCACCAGACTGGTCAAACTCAGGGTCGACAAGCCGGACAGGCCCTGCCCAATGGTGCAACCCATGGCCGTAACGCCGCCTACACCCATCAGCACGGCACCCAACAGATGGTTGGCGGTGTCACGGGTGTCACGAAAACCTTCCCAGCGAAAGCTGCCGCTGGCCAGCGCGTAGGCAGCGGCTCCCACCACCACGCCAACCACCGACACAATGCCCAGCGTCAGGACCTTGCTCTTGTCACTAAAAAACATCAACCAGTCGAGCGCATAGGCGATGGGCGAGACAAAACTCAGCGCCTCGGCCCGCCCCGAATTGGTGGTTAGAAAAGCCTCTTGCAGCGTCTCGGGATGCTCGGCTACGTAGCCCAGGCTAGCGCTAACCCACCACATGGCAACGATCACGCCACCCAGACCCAGGCCCGCCAGCCAATTGTCAAACCGCCGAAACGACGGGCTGAGGACCGCCCACAAAATAAGAGCCGCCCCGATGCCCAGGCCCAGTACAAGACTGGTCGTGGCAATCGGCCAGCCGGTCAGCCCCGCCAGCCAGTGGGGCAAGGTGGCTGGCCCTTTCAGTTCCAGGGCGACGCGGTCGACGCTCGCCACACGCAGCACCGCCGTGATGCCCTTGAGCGTGGCAAAGGCAGACAGTCCCATCACGATAAAGACCACCAGCGACTTCAGGTTGCCTCCGCCTATGCGAATCAGCGTCTTGCTTCCGCAGCCCGAGGCCAGCACCATGCCAACGCCAAACAGAGCCCCACCTACCAGGGCCGACAGCCAGATGAAACGGTTCGATGCATAAAGCGTCTTGGCGGGGTCTAGCAGACCGGCCGCAGCCAGCGTAAAAAACCCGGTCATGGCCACGCCGGCAGCCAAAGCCCACATGCGCATGCGCGTCCAGTCACCCATGCTGACGATATCACTGACCGCGCCCATGGTGCAAAAGTGCGTTCGCTGTGCAATCACGCCAAAGGCGGCTGACAAAAGAAAGGAAGCCCAAAGCACCTGGGTGCCAAGCGCCTGAATTGCGTTAATGTCCATGGCGCGATTTTAGGAGCAACGGCGGGGGCGCATATTTTCAGGGCCAGCGGCCAGCACTGTCACTTGCCAAAAGCCCAGCGCTTTGCTTGCACAGCGAAATGCGCGAGCAAGGCAGACCCGATTGGACAGCGCCCGCCTACTTCAGCTTAGACAGTCGGTCCTTGGCAACGGTGGCCGCCTCGGACTGCGGATAGGCCTTCACCAGATCGTCGAGCGTCTTGCGCACTGCGGCCTTGGGCTCCTTGAGTTCAACTTGGCAATTGGCAATGGCCAACACGGCCTCAGGGGCGCGCAGATGATCGGGCGCTGACGCTAGCAGGCTTCGGAAATTCGTTACCGCATCCCGGTAGTTTTTGACCGCGTATTGCGCATTGCCCAGCCAAAACAGAGCCGAAGCCTTGTAGCCAGTGACTGGATAGCGGCGCAGAAAATCGACGAAGACGCTCTGCGCCTTGCCAAAATCGCCGCTGCGCATGGTGGCCAGCGCTGCATCGAAGTCTCGAACTTCAGCCGGATCGGCCATGAACTCGACGCCGTCCACCGTGACCTTGACCGGCTCGAACTTTCTGAGCCGATCATCGACCCCGAGCGACACATCCTTGAGCCGGCGCTGAACTTCGGCCACCTCGCGGGCAAGTTGCTCGTCCTGTCCCCGCATACGCGCGATTTCGGCGCGTAGCTGCTCGATCTGGTTGGACAACTCAAGCACGCTACGGCGCAACTGGCCACTTTCTTCAGAGGCTTTCTCGGCAGCTTTTTCCACCGCTCTTTCCACCGCTCTTTCGACGGCTTTTTCGCTAGCCGACTGCAGCCTGCGCACATCATCGGCATTGCGCAGCTGGTTGGCGTCTACCTTTTGCCGCAGGTCAATGATGGCGCGGCGGGCGTCATCGTCTTCAAAAAGGGCTGCCTGAGCGTTCAACCCCAGGGTTGAGCAAAGCAGGGCAGCCGAAACTGCCAGGGCACTGCGCGAGAAAGTCACAACGGCCACCCCGGCTCAACGGTAGGTGATTTCGGCACGCCGATTCTTGGCAAATGCCTCTTCGCTGGCCCCTGCGGCAGCCGGCTTTTCCTTGCCGAAGCTCACGGCCTCGACCTGGGCATCCACCACGCCCAGCAGGCTCAGCGAGCGGCGTACCGCCTCGGCCCGCTTTTGCCCTAAGGCCAGGTTGTACTCGCGGCCACCACGCTCGTCGGTATGGCCTTCAATCGCAATTTTTTTACCCTTGTTCGCCGTCAGGAATCGGGCGTGGGACTCAATGGAGCCTTGAAACTCTGGCCTGATGGTGATGCTGTCATAGTCAAAATAAATCACCCGGGCAACACCTGCCGGCCCCACGCCGGGGATATCTTTGGGCGCAACATCGACCGGCATCACCGTCTGCCCCGCCGTGGCACCGGTGCCCCCTGCACCACCCGAGCCCCCCGTACCAGGCTGCGTCGTGGCACCTGGCGTCCCGGCGCGGTCCTCAACCGGAACATCGCTGAGCTTGACGCTCGAACCGCAGCCGCTAAGAGCCACGGTCAAGCTGATCAGTGACGCCAGGGAAAATAAAACACGCTTCATGGGTACCTCGATAAATAAAAAAATACAGGTCTAACCGCTGCCATCAACGCTGAAACGGACCCCAGTCGGGCTCCCGAATATCGCCACCAGCACCCGACAAACGAGCCTTGATCTTGCCGTCAAGTGTGGTTGTCATGAGCGCCTCCCTGCCCTGCTGCTGAGTCGCATAAAGAATCAGCCGGCTGTTAGGGGAAAAGCTCGGGTTTTCATCGGCGCTGGTGTCGGTCAGCGCGCTGACCGCCCCCGAGCCGAACTCCATCAGATGGAGCTTGAAGGCCCCGCCCACCCTTGAAATATAGGCCATGGCCTTACCGTCGGGACTGAGGGCCGGGGAAATGTTGTAGCTGCCCGTAAATGTCACACGCTCGGCAGGCCCGCCCCCGGGGGCCATTCGATAAATTTGCGGCGCACCGCCCCGGTCGCTGACGAAGTAAACGAACTTGCCATCGGGCGAGAAAGTCGGCTCGGTATCGATGCTGCCCGATTGCATCAATCGCCGCGGCTCGCCGCCGTTGACATCCATGGCGTAAATCTGCGAGCCACCGTCGCGGCTCAAGGTCGCCACCAACTGCCGCCCGTCCGGTGACCAGGCCGGCGCGCTGTTGGAGCCCTTGAAGTTGGCTAGTAGCCGCCGCCTGCCGGATGCCAGATCATGGGAATAAATCACCGGCTTACGTGACTCGAACGACACATAGGCCAGTTGGGTCCCTGAAGGCGACCACGAAGGCGAAATAATGGGCTCGGAACTGCTCAGCGCCGACTGGGCATTTTCCCCATCGGAGTCGGCCACCCACAGGTTGTAACGCTGCGCATTTTTGGTGACATAAGCAATACGGGTGGCAAAAACGCCCTTTTCACCCGTGAGTTTTTCGTACACAAAGTCGGCAATACGGTGCGCCGCCAGCCGCAGCTCGGCCGGGGTGACGGCGTAACTCTGACCGCCCAGGTCCTGACCGCGAACCACGTCCCACAGCCGTACGCGCACGTCCAGGCGCCCGTCAGCCAAGGCGCTGAGGCTGCCGGTGAGCAAGGAATCGGCCCCGCGCTGGCGCCACAAACCGGCATCCAAGCGGCTGCTTTCGTCCAGCGCAACACCGGCGACGTCGACCGAGCGAAACAGGCCGCTGCGCTCCAGGTCGGCCCGCACAATGGCGCCCAGCTTGTGGGGGGATGAAGCCTCGCCGCGAAAGGCGGTCACGGCAATCGGCAACTGCGTCACGCCAATGCCCGAGACCTCGACCCTGAACTGCGCCCTGGCTTGCTCGACACCCAATGCCAGCGCTGCGCCGCAAGCAAGTTGCCCGACAAAGGCGCGCCGGCTGGGCTGGCCTGACGTTAAAAATTCATTTTTCAATTTGACGACCCAAGCAATACAACTCGAAATATTTTCCAAAAGCCGACTGAGCCTGCATGGTACACACCACCAGCCCCATGGCCCCATCAAGAAAACCCAACCGGAATATATAACTACGCACAAATGCCACCAGACCAGACAAGGCCGCGCGGGTGATCGTTGTCTTCTGACCCCGCGCATAGCGCTGTTGCGCCCACTCCCGGCTGTAGCGCTCGAGCTTGCGCCAGTACTGCTCCGAGCTGGGGTAGCTGTAGTGCAGAATCGGATGGCGCAGTTTGACTCGCCGGGTCCCGGGGCGGTTCAAGCGAACGCTCTCATGCACAAGGTCATTGCTAAAGCGCGCCTCACCGCGCTTGAAAAGCCGCAGCACGTGGTCCGGTGTCCAGCCACAGTGGCGAATCCAGACGCCGCAAAACTGAGTGATACGGGGAATATCAAAGGCCACGGACTCGCCGGGGCGCACACTGGCCAGGCGCGCTTGAATTTCTCGCTGCAACTCGGGGGAAAGCCGCTCGTCTGCGTCCAGCGACAGCACCCAGTCCTCGGTAGCCAGGTCGAGCGCCCGGTTTTTTTGAACCCCGAAACCCTGCCAATCATCGCTGACGCTCACCTGGGCGCCAGCAGCACGGGCCAGCTCAACCGTGGCGTCAGTGCTGCCCGAGTCAAGCACCACCCGCTGATCGGCAAAACCCGCCGAAGCCAGACACTCGGCGATGTTGTGGCTCTCGTTTTTGGTGATGACGGTGACGGACAGACTGGCCAAAACTTCCTCTCGCAGTGGGCGGCTCAAGCCCGGGCTCTCGCATAGGGGCCGTAGGCGCGAAAGCATAGCAGAGCCGCTGGGCGTCCCGACTCGGCCGTCAAGGGCACCAAGTCAATCAAGGGGGTCGGGGACACGGAAGAACTCATCACCGATAATTGCCGAGTAAGTAGCCGACTCCGTAACCCCCACTTGCTGTGCGCCGCCCAAAGCAACAACTTAGTTACCCGTGACCCAAGCCAAAGACGCCGAACGGCCAGTGCCAGCCCGGCTAACCATCTCCCGCGGCGTGGCTCGGCTATGGCCCTACTTCAGCAGTGCCAAGGGGGGCTGGATTCTGGCAGTTGCCGCCACCGTGATGGCTGCGGCTACCGAGCCGATGATCCCGGCGCTCCTCAAGCCACTGCTGGACAGGGGCTTTCGGCCCGGCGGCCAGCTCAACGTCTGGCTGGTGCCCCTCTTTTTAATGATGGTGTTTGGCGTGCGAGGACTGGCTGGATTTTTGGCCCAATTTGGCCTGGCCTACGTGACCAACCGAGGCTTGCAAAAACTGCGTGCAGCCATGTTCGACAAACTGCTCAGCGCGCACATGAGCCTGTTTGCCCATCAAACTGCCAGCGCCATCGCCAACACGGTGGTCTACGAGGTGCAGGGCGGCTCGACGATGCTCATCAACGCGGTCATGCGGCTGGCACGCGACCTGCTCAGCATGGTCGCCCTGATCGTCTACCTTTTTTATTTGAACTGGAAGCTGACCCTGGTCGTGGCCCTGATCGTGCCGCCCGTGGTGATGGTGGTGCGCACCCTTTCAAAACGGCTTTACCGACTCACGAAAGAAGGCCAGAGGGCGACCGACGGCCTGGCCTACGTGGTCGAAGAAAACGTACTCGCGCACCGGGACATCCGCCTGCACGCTGCGCAGCGGCTTCAAGCCGAGCGCTTTGACGTGCTCAGCACCGCCCTGCGACATTTGTCCATGAAATCAGTCTCGGCCCACGCAGGCATGAGCGCCATCACGCAGTTGCTGGCGGCAGTAGCGCTTTCGGCAGTGGTGTCGATCGCCCTCATGCAAAGCGCCGGTGGCGACACCACGGTAGGCAGTTTCGTGGCCTTTGTCACGGCCATGCTGATGCTGATTTCGCCCATCAAAAGCCTGGCGGACGCGGCCACCCCCATCACGCGCGGGCTGGCCGGCCTGGAGCGCGCACTGAACCTGATCGAGCACATTGAAGACGAAGTCGGCGGGCAGTTTGGAAAGGTTCGAGCGTCCGGACATATCCTCTTCAATGACGTCACCGTCCGTTACGAGGCCGATGGCAAGGCTGCGCTGAATCAGCTCCAACTCGAGATTCAACCCGGCCAAACCGTGGCCGTCGTCGGCAGTTCAGGATCGGGCAAGACCACAATGGTCAATTTGCTGGCGCGCTTTACCGACCTGAGCGCTGGCAGCATCAATCTGGACGGCGTGGACATCCGGCAGTGGGACCTGAACTGCCTGCGCAGCCAGTTCGCCTACGTCAGCCAGCATGTGGTCATGCTCAACGACACCATCGCCGTCAACGTGGCACTGGGCCAGGCCATCGACAGTGCGCGCGTAAACCAATGCCTTCAAGCGGCCAACCTGGGCCAACTCATCGCCGAACTGCCCAAAGGCATCGACACCCGGCTCGGCCACAACGCCATGCAGCTATCGGGCGGTCAGCGGCAGCGCCTAGCCATCGCCCGCGCTCTGTACAAAGACGCCCCGATCCTGATTCTTGACGAGGCCACCTCGGCGCTCGACAATGAATCCGAGCGCCTGGTACAGCAAGCTATTGAGCGGCTCACCCTCAACCGCACCTCGCTGGTCATAGCGCACCGCCTGTCAACCATCGAACACGCCGACCGGATCATCGTGCTCGAGCGCGGCAGAGTCGTCGAGCAAGGCTCGCATGCACAGCTGCTCGAAATGAAGGGTGTTTACGCTGGCTACTTTCAGAAATTCAA
>CAIMVC010000421.1 GCA_903844825.1 uncultured Burkholderiales bacterium
GCACGAAAGCCACGCCAAAGCCGGCCGCGTTGGCCAGCTCGGGCCACAGCGGCGGGCTCAAGACCGCAAACACGAGCAGGTGGATCAGCGCCGCACTGGCACCCACCGCCAAAAACCAGACACCCCGGGCACGCGCACTCAAGCCAGACTCCTACAGCTCAGGCTCAGCGTCGGCCACCTCGCCAGCGGCTGGCCGGGGCTGAGGTCGCGGCAACTTTTGCAGCCCGGCGCCGTCACGCTGACGCACCAAAAAGGCCGGCCTTTGCTTGACCTCCTCGTAGACGCGGCCGACGTACTCGGCCACCACACCGATGCCCAGCAGCTGAATGCCGCTGAGGAACATCATGCCCACCACGATGGTGGCGTAACCCGGCACGGCAATGCCCCAAACCATCAACTCCACCACCACCCAGGCGCCGTAGCCCAGCGACAGCATGGACAGCACCAGACCCAGCAGCGCCAGCAAACGCAAGGGGGCGATCGAAAAGGCGGTCATGCCCGTCAGGGCCAGGCGCGACGAGGCGCGCAGGCCAAAGTTGCTCTGCCCCTCAAAGCGGCGTAGCGGCTCATAGTCAATCGCCGCACTCGGAAAGCCGACCCAGGCGTACAGCCCCTTCATGAAGCGGTTGCGTTCGGGAAGGGCGTTGAGGGCGTCCACCACGGCCCGGTCCATCAGCCGAAAGTCACCCGCATGCGCGGGAATCTTCACCCGGTTGCCAAAATTCACCGCCTGGTAAAACAGCCCGGTCAGACCGGCTTTCAGGCTCGACTGGTCAGCGCGCGAGCGCCTGACCGCGTAGACGACGTCCCGGCCGTGACGCCACTGGCTGAGCATCTCGGGCAGCAGCGCGCAGGGGTGCTGGCCGTCGGCGTCCATCAGGACCACCACCTCGCCGCGAGTGGCCTGCAGCCCGGCCGTCAGCGCCGCCTCCTTGCCGAAATTGCGCGACAGCTCCAGCACCACCAGCTCCGGGTGGATACCTGCCAGCTCCCGCGCCAGTGTCAGGGTGCGGTCGCGACTGCCATCGTCCACGATGATCAACTCCACCGCCGGCGACAGGCTGCGCAGCATGGCCAACACCTCAGGGACCACCGACGCCAGACTCCCGGCCTCGTTGTAAGCCGGCATGACGCATGAGATGGAAGGCGTAAGTGCAGTTCGAAGAGACATCCCTCGATCATGCCAAAGAAACGGGGCGGCTCGGGCAAACCGCTGGGCGCGGGCAGACAGGCAGCCCCGACCCTGGCGCCCTTGCCCGTGCGGGTCTGCTCGGTGGTTTTACCGGCCCGCTGCGTGTAGAGTGCAGGCATGAGCAAAAAATCCCCTCCCCCCCCAGCCGCCCGGCGCCAGCGGGCAAGCGCACCCTCAGCCCGGCACATCGCCGTCATCGGCGCCGGCGTTGCCGGCATCGCCTGTGCCCGAACGCTGGTGCAAGCCGGCCACCAGGTCACGGTCTTTGAGAAAAGCCGTACGGCGGGCGGGCGTATGGCCACGCGCAGGAGCGACTTCGGCGGCTTTGACCACGGGGTGCAGTACTTCACCGTTCGCGACCCCCGGTTTCAACAGGCGCTGGCCACGGCCCCCGGCGTGGTGCGCCCCTGGAGCGCCAATACCGTGCGCATTCTCGACGGTGCCGGCCGCGTGGCCGCCGCGTCACTGCCCCCCAAAGAAGCGCACTGGGTCGCTAGCCCCGGCATGAATGCGCTGGTGCGCGCATGGGCGCAGCCTCTGCAAGCTGCCGGCGCGTTGCAGCTCGAAACCACCGTCACCCGCATTGAAGCCGACACGCTGCAGGCCGGCCGCTGGCAGTTGCAAACCGAAGGCATGGGCGCCGGCAGCCGCATTCACCCAGGCTTTGACGCGGTGGTGCTGGCAGTCCCTTCGCCCCAGGCCCATGCGCTGCTGCTCAATTCGCAGCAAGGCAAAGCCTTCGTCAAAGCGCTGGCCGCGGTGGACGTGGCCCCCTGCTGGACGTTGATGCTGGCTTTCCCGCAAGTGCCGCAGCCGAGCCTGCCGCACATCGGGCCGCAGTGGAACGCCGCGCGCAGCACGCACCACCGCATTGCCTGGCTGGCACGTGAATCGTCCAAACCCGGCCGCGAGCCACTGGAGCGCTGGACCGTACAAGCCAGCCCGGAGTGGTCGCAGCGCCACCTCGAAGACGACGCCGAGCGCGTCAAGGCCAAGCTGCTGCGCGCCTTCACCGAGGTCACCGGCATCCGCGCCGAGCCGCCCCACGCTGAAGTGCACCGCTGGCGCTACGCCCAGACCACCCAGCCGCTGGGCAAGACACACCTGTGGGACGCCAAGGCCGGGCTCGGTCTGTGCGGCGACTGGTGCCTGGGCCACCGGGTCGAAGACGGTTTTGTCTCGGGTCTGGAAATGGCCCTGACCCTGGCTTGACGCGGGCCGGCTACCGCGGCCGTTTTGCCCCCTCGCCGACCGGGGCGCTGCACGCCGGCTCACTGGTCGCCGCGCTGGCCAGCTGGCTCGATGCCCGCAGCCACCAGGGGCGCTGGCTGCTGCGCATCGAAGATGTCGACACGCCGCGCTGCGTGACCGGCGCCGCCGAACACATCGTGGCCCAGCTCGAACGCTGCGGCCTGACGCCCGACGAGCCGCCCAGCTACCAGTCGCAGCGCAGCGCCTTGTACCAGCAGGCGCTCAAGCAGCTGGTGCAGCAAGGGCTGGCCTATCCCTGCGGCTGCACGCGCCAGGACATCGCCCACGCCCTGAGCGAACGCGGCCAGCCCCGAGAGCGACACGCTGAACTGGTCTACCCCGGCACCTGCCGCAATGGCCTCCAAGGCAAACCGGCCCGCGCCTGGCGCTTGCGGGTGGGCAGCGGTCAGGTCAGCTGGACTGACCGCCGTCTGGGGCCGCAGGTGCAAGACGTCAGCCAGGCGGTGGGCGACTTTGTGCTCCAGCGTGCCGACGGCCTGTGGGCCTACCAGCTCGCCGTGGTGGTGGATGACGCAGCCCAGGGCATCACCCACGTGGTGCGGGGCCAGGACCTGGCCGACAACACCGCACGCCAGATCCTGCTGCAGCGCGCCCTCGGCCTGCCCACGCCGCGCTATCTGCACACGCCACTGGTGCTGGGCGCCCATGGCGAAAAGCTCAGCAAGCAAAACGGCGCGCAAGTCCTGGATCTGAGCCAGCCGCTGGCAGCCCTGGCGCAGGCCGCCAGCGTGCTCGGTCTGGGCGCACCTGCTGCCGACCTGCCCGGCTCGCTCAAGGCCTGGACCGGGCAATGGACGGCGCAATGGACGGCGTAATGGACTGAGCAATGGACTGAGCAATGGACTGAGCAATGGACTAAGCAGTGGGCCAAGCAGAGGACCAAGCCATGGGGCGCCAGGCTGGGCGCCGGGCACTAAAATCCTTTGGTGAACGATTCCACCTCCTCCCTGCCAGGCGCGCTGCCTGCCGATGCTGCCCCAGCCGGCGTCGCCCATCCCCGCAACATCCGCAGCTTTGTGCGTCGCACCGGTCGTACCACGCTCGGCCAGGCCAAAGCCTTTGCCGATGTCGGGCCCCAGTTCCTGCTGCCCTACACCGGCCAGGCGATGGACTATGCCGCAGCTTTCGCCCGCCCAGCCCCGACCATTTTGGAAATCGGCTTTGGCATGGGCGAGGCCACGGCGCACATTGCCGACCTGCGCCCCGACGAGAATTTTCTGTGCTGCGAAGTGCACACACCCGGCGTCGGGGCGCTGCTCAAACGCATTGACGAGCAGGCGCTGAGCAATATCCGCATCCTGCAGCACGACGCGGTGGAAGTCATTGACCACATGCTGCTCCCCGCCAGCCTGGACGGCGTGCATATTTTCTTCCCCGATCCCTGGCACAAGAAAAAACACAACAAGCGCCGGCTGATCCAGCCCCCCCTGATCGCCAAGCTGGTGGCCCGCCTCAAGCCAGGCGCCTACTTGCACTGCGCCACCGACTGGCAGCCTTATGCCGAGCAAATTCTGGAGGTGCTCAGCGCCGAGCCACAGTTGCGCAACAGCGCAGGCAGCAGCGCGGGCGGCTATGCCATCAAACCCGACTACCGGCCGCTGACCAAGTTTGAAAACCGCGGCATCAAGCTCGGCCACGGCGTCTGGGACCTGGTCTTTGAGCGTGTCGACGCGCCGGCCTGAGCGGGCGGTGCCCCTGCGCAGCCCGCCCCCCACCCGCAGCGGCGTGGGCCCGAGTTGCGTCAGCCTGCCAGCCGGCACCTGGCCGACCATCGCCGACTTTTTATTCGAACGCTTCGCCGCCGTGGGCCGGCAGGTCTGGCTCGAGCGCATGCACAGCGCGCTGGTGGTCGATGAATTTGGCGAACTCGTCACGCCCGAGCGAGCCTTTCGGGGGCATATGCGGGTCTACTACTACCGCGCCCTGCCGAGCGAGCCACGCATTCCTTTCGAGGCCCGAGTACTTTTTCAGGACGAGCACCTGGTGGTGGCCGACAAGCCGCACTTCCTGCCGGTCACGCCCTCGGGTACCTTCTTGCAGGAAACGCTGCTGGTGCGCCTGAAAAACCAGCTGCGCATCGACACCCTGGTGCCAATTCACCGGATTGACCGCGAAACGGCGGGCCTGGTGGTCTTTGTGGTGCAGCCGCAGGAGCGCAATGCCTACAGCGCGCTGTTCAGGCAACATGCTGTGAGCAAGCACTACCTGGCGGTGGCGCCATGGCGCGAGGACCTGCAATTTCCGCTGGAAAGACGCAGCCGTATCGTCCAGGACGAGCCTTTTTTCAGGCAGCGTGAGACTGCCGGCGCGGCCAACAGCCACACCGTGATTGAGCTGCAAAGCCGTCGGGGAGAACTGGCGCTTTACGCGCTGAGCCCGGTCACCGGCAAGAAGCACCAGTTACGGGTTCACATGAACGCACTGGGTTTGCCCATCGTCAACGACCGCGTCTACCCGCCGGTGGCGGTCACGCCGGAAGACGACTTTGCCCACCCCCTTCAATTGCTGGCCCGCTCCATCGCCTTTACCGACCCGATCACCGGGCAGCCCAGACACTTCGAAAGCCAGCGCCGGCTGGACTGGCCAGCAGCTTGAGCCGGCTACTTGAGCCAACTGCGTCCTGCACGGCCAGGCTCAGGCCTTGATTTCCTGCGCCGTGATCTGGTACTTGAAATCGTCCGGGCTGTAGGAGTCGATGCGGCCGGCGGCGTTCTCGGCTGTGGGGTACATGAAAAAGCCCAGTTTGTCGCCCCTGGACTTGGGCAGGACCACATCGTGCGCGGTGTTGTAGGCCATCCAGTTACCTTCCCAGCCGCCAAACAAGGCCTTGTTAACAGGCGCCACGATGGCGTTGGTGATGCTCTTGATCCAGCTGCTGGTCTCCAGGCGCATGACCTTGGCCACATCAGCCGGGTCCATCGCCACCCAGCCGTAGCCCTGCAGATAAACCTCTGAGCGGCAGTGCTGCGCACCCTTGAGGCTGGCCGGGTTGCCCGACAGTTCCTTGTAACCAAACGCCGAAGACACCAGCCGAATGCCATACACATCGCGTGCGGGCACGCCCACCGAGCGGCACAGGCCCACAAACAGCGCGTTCAGGTCGGCACACTTGCCGCCCAGGTTGGCCGTCTCCAGCATGGTCTTGATGTCACCTTCGCCGCAGCCGCGCACCTTGGGTTCACGGTAGGTGTTGGCCACGATCCAGTCAAAAATCTTGCGGGCTTTTTCAACGTCGGTTTTAGCGCCCTGCGTGGCCTCCAGTGCGGTCTTGCGCACAATGCCGTCGGTGGGGATCAGCGCTGTCGGGCGGGTGAAATAGCGCAAGGTGTCGGCCGATTCGGGTGCTGCGGTTTTCTGGCTCCAGTCGATGGCGCGGTTTTGTGTTTGCACGCGGCTCGTCAACTCGACAAAAGGCGCTGCCGCGCCGGCGGCAAATTCGGCGTACAACATTTTGGCGCCGCCCTGGCCGTCCTGCGTGAGCTGGGTCGTGCCATTGCTCGTGAAGCTGCTTTCGAGCGAGCGCTGGTAATCACTGTTGACCGAGGGTACGGGCAGCCAGACGCGGGTGACGCCGTCGGGGTTGACGATGTCCACCCGGGTGGTTACCTCAAAGGTGCGCCAGTCGCTGCGCTGGGGCGCGAACTCAAGGCGCGCGGGCGCCTGCGCAAAGTTCAGGGCGGGCCAGGCTGCAGCCAGCGTGGCGGTGGCGCTGTTTTTCAAAAAGGTACGGCGTGCGGTGGTCATGAAAAGATCTCCGGATCAAAAAAGGGAACGTGCATCGGCGCAGGTCAAGGTGCACCGAGATGTTGAAGATGGCTGAGTCATCCCAGCCGGACGATTATGGCCCGCGCGCCCGGGTCGCGCTGGCCGGGCACGGGCAGGCAGCGGTCACAAAAATCAAGTAGCCGCCATCGCGCCGCCCAACCTGACGTCATGACGGGCTATCCTAGCCCCGTGCCCCGTGCCCGAAGCCGAACCCCGACCA
>CAIMVC010000422.1 GCA_903844825.1 uncultured Burkholderiales bacterium
AGCGCATTTTGAAAGACATTCTGGACGCCATGGAGGCCGTCTTTCAGCTCGGCGATGAGCAGGTATTTGTATCGGCCAGCATCGGCATCACGATGTACCCGACAGATGGATCAGAAGTCGAAGACCTGTTCAAAAATGCAGACCAGGCGCTGTACGTGGCCAAGGGGGCCGGCCGCAACCGCTACAGTTTTTTCACGCCGGCCTTGCAGGAGGCGGCGCAGACCCGTGTGCGGCTGGCCAACGACCTGCGCATCGCGCTGGCCGAGCACCAGTTCCGGGTGGTGTACCAGCCAATCGTGAATCTGGTCAACGGCGCCATCCACAAGGCCGAAGTCCTGATTCGTTGGCAGCACCCAACCCGTGGCATGGTGAGCCCTGCGGCGTTCATTCCGATTGCCGAGTCCAGTGGTTTGATCGTGGACATTGGTGAGTGGGTTTTTCAGCAGGCCGCAGCGCAGGTGGCCCATTGGCGTGCCACCCAGTCACCCAATTTTCAGATCAGTATCAATCGCTCGCCGGTCCAGTTTCACCACGGCGCGTCCAACTTCGCCCCCTGGCCCCAGCAGCTGCAGCACAAGCAATTGCCGGGCGAAAGCATTGTGGTAGAAATTACGGAGGGGCTGCTGCTGGACACCAGCGAAGGCGTTGCCGAGCAGTTGTTGGACCTCAGCGATGCTGGTATTCAGGTGTCCCTCGACGACTTCGGAACCGGCTACTCGTCTTTGTCCTACCTGCAAAAGTTTGACATTGATTTCATCAAGATCGACCAATCCTTCGTGCGCCACCTGATTGCAGACTCCACTGATCTGGCCCTGTGCAAAGCCATCATCGTGATGACGCACGCGCTGGGCATGAAAGTAGTTGCCGAGGGTGTCGAGACCCAACTACAACGCGACCTGCTGGCAGCAGCCGGTTGCGACTTTGGTCAGGGCTATTTCTTTGCCCGCCCGATGCCTGCCGATGCCTTTGAGGCTTTTCTACTGGCGCGCGCGGACGCAGCCACTGAAAAAGCTTAGCCTGCCAGCCCCACATAGACGTTCTGCACATCGTCGTTGCCGTCGATGGCAGCCAAAAAGCTTTCCACTTCTTCCAGCGCTTCGGCACTCAAGTTGGCCGGGTCTACCGGGTTTTTGGGTCTATAGCCCAGCTTAGCCGACAGCACAGCAAAGCCGTGGGCGGGCAGTGCGCGGCTCACCAGATCGAGGTCGGCCGGGTCGGTCAGGAACAGGGAGTTTCCGGATTCTTCGCCGGGTTCAAAATCCTGCGCGCCGGCTTCGATCGCGGCCAGTTCGGGGTCGGCGTCCTTGGCCGAGGGCTCGGCCTCGATCATGCCGACATGGTCAAAATCCCAGGCCACCGAGCCCGAGGTACCTAGTTGCCCCTTGCGGAACAGGACACGCATTTCGGGTGCAGTCCGGTTCACGTTGTCAGTCAAACATTCGACCATTACGGCGACCTGGTGCGGCGCAAAACCTTCGTAAATCACCCGCTCAAAGTTCACCGCTTCACCGGTCAGCCCTGCGCCCTTCTTGAGGGCGCGCTCCAGGGTCTCTTTGGGCATGGAGACCTTGCGGGCCTGCTCCACCACCAGCCGCAGGCGTGAATTCGATGCCGGATCGGCCCCATTGCGGGCGGCGATCATGATGTCCTTGGCCAGGCGGCCAAAGAGCTTGCCTCTGGCACTGGCTGCCAGTTCTTTTCCTTTTGCTTTCCACTGCGCGCCCATATCTGATTTCCTTGTGTTGGGGGCCTAGGTTATACACCCGCATCGGGTCG
>CAIMVC010000423.1 GCA_903844825.1 uncultured Burkholderiales bacterium
AAAAGCTGCCGCTCACGCAAGCCGAAGTCAAGCGCGACGGCTGGGCCATGGAATGCCGCATCAATGCCGAAGACCCGTTTCGCAATTTCCTGCCCAGTACCGGGCGGCTGGTGCGTTTTCAGCCGCCCACAGAGACCATGTTTGCTTCGGATGTGCTCAGGCTGCAGGGCGTGCGCGTGGACACCGGCGTGCAAGATGGCGGCGAGATTCCGATGTACTACGACTCGATGATTGCCAAGCTCATCGTTCATGGCAAAGACCGCAACGAAGCGATCGCCAAGATGAGGGATGCGCTCAACGGTTTTGTGATTCGCGGCATCAGCAGCAATATTCCTTTTCAGGCGGCCTTGCTGGCGCATCCGAAGTTTGTTGCGGGTGACTTCAATACCGGCTTTATTGCCGAGAACTACAGCAAAGGCTTTTTTGCGGAAGACGTGCCGCATGAAGACCCTGCGTTCCTGGTTGCGCTGGCGGCTTATGTGAACCGCCGCCTGCTCGGCCGCGCCGCCGGCATCAGTGGTCAACTGCCCGGCCATGGCGTGACCGTGAGCGAAGAGTTTGTGGTCGTCGGCCTGGGGGGAGGCGGCAGCAACAGCCCTCAGTCGGCGGTGGTGCGGGACTATGAGGCTGCCTCGGGCTCGAGCGCCATCGAGACGGCCGGCAAGCGCTACGAAATTTGCAGCAACTGGCACCTCGGCGGCGCGCGCCTTCGCGGCAGCGTCAATGGCCAGCCTTTTGTTGCACAGGTCGAGCGCGGCGTGGGCCGCAACCCCTTGGCGATTCGCGTCGTTCACAACGGTACCCGGCTCGACGCGCTGGTGTTGTCCCCCCGCGCCGCACAGTTGCACGCGCTCATGCCTTACAAGGCGCCGCCCGACATGAGCCGCTATGTGCTCTCGCCCATGCCAGGCCTGCTGGTGGACGTGGCCGTTCAGGTCGGCCAGAAAGTCCAGGCCGGTGAGCGCGTGGCCGTGATCGAGGCCATGAAGATGGAAAACGTGTTGTTTGCTATTGCCGACGGCGTGGTGGGCAAGGTGCTGGCGAGCAAGGGCGAGTCACTGGCGGTTGACCAGCCGATTGTCGAGTTCGTCTGAAAAATTAGGAGAATGCTGTATGACAGACACGACAAACACGCCGTTGCCGACCAGCCCCGCAGACGCCACAAGCGCCATCAATGAGCAGGCTGCGGGCCGACCTTTTAAAGTACTGGGTATTCAGCAAATCGCCATTGGAGGCCCCAGCAAGGCGCGTTTGCGAACTCTCTGGGTGGATATGCTAGGCCTGGAGATCACGGGTAACTTCGTCAGTGAGCGCGAGAACGTGGACGAAGATATTTGTGCCATTGGCGCGGGCCCCTTCAAGGTGGAAGTCGACCTGATGCAGCCGCTGGACCCCGAGAAAAAGCCGGCGGTGCACACCACACCGCTCAACCACGTGGGCCTTTGGATCGACGACTTGCCGCAAGCCGTGCGTTGGCTGACAGCGCAAGGCGTACGTTTTGCGCCAGGCGGCATCCGTCAGGGCGCCGCGGGTTTTGACATCTGCTTTTTGCACCCCAAGGCCAACGATGAATTCCCGATTGCCGGGGAGGGCGTTCTGGTGGAACTGGTGCAGGCCCCGCCCGAGGTCGTCAAGGCCTTCAGCGCCCTGGCTGCCGCTTCTGCCTGAAACGCCAGCCAGGGCCCCACAGCCCCTGCTCCTTCTGAGTCCCTAACTGCGTTCGCCCTGAGGTGTTGGACGACCCGATAGCCGGCCACGACAACATCGACGGCTCCAGCCGCTTGGGCGGATAAACAGGGTCCTGGCTCGCTTCTCAGGGCACTTCAACCTAAACCCGGCACTTGACCGCTAGCACCGCCATGACCGGTCAAATGAATCAAAGGGTTGCGCTCCGGGCGCACCTCATCTCCAGGCGCTACGGTTGCAATTTGATGCCGCTGGTGCGTATGACGTCGCCCCAGCGGGCGGTTTCGCTCTTGACGAACTCTCGCAACTCTGCAGCTGTGCCGGGTTCGGGGTTGACGCCGAATGCGGCGAATTTGTCTTTGGTGGCGGGCTCGCTCAGGGCTTGCTTGAGCAAGAGCTCGATGCGTTTGACGCCGGCTGGTGGCACCTTGGGGCCTGCGAACAGGGCGGCCCAGCCGGACACGACGAACTCGTTGCCCAGCGTCTTGAGTACCGGCACACCTGGCAGCTGCGCCACCGGTTGGGCCGAGGTCACGGCCAGGGCGCGCAGGCGGCCGGCCTGGATCATGGGCATGGCCACGGGCAGGTTCATCACGCCCATGGAGATGGTGCCAGCCACAACGTCGGGGATCAAAGCCGCGTCGCCCTTGTAGGGCACTGCCAGAATCTTGGTGCCGAGTTTGTTGTTGAGCAGCTCGGTTGTCAGGTGCGACAGCGTGCCAACGCCGCTGTTGCCCGCCGACAGCTGACCGGCACGGCCCATGCGCAGCAGATCATCGAGCGTCTTGAGCGGCGAGTTGGCCGGCACTGCCAGCACCACCGGCTGTGCCGAGATCATGCCGATGGGCTGCAGATCGCGTTGCGCGTCGTAGGGCAGGTCGTTTCGCAGCGACGGCAAGATGGTCATGGTGGTGCTGCCCATGAGCAGCAGATGGTCGTCAGCGCTGGACGTGACGGTTTGCGTGCCCGTGATGCCGCCGGCCCCCGGTCGGTTTTCGACCACCAGCGGCTGGCCCAGTTGCGGGCTGATGATCTCCGAGAGAATGCGCAAGGAGCCGTTGCCCGCGCCGCCGGGCGCGAAAGGCACGACGGCGGTGACGGCTTTGGTGGGCCAGGGCGCAGTCTGGGCTTGCGCCAGCAGCGGCGCCAGGCCGCTGGTGGCCAGCACCAGAATGAGTCGCCGATAGGTGTGAAACCGGGTCGAGAGCTTGCGTGTCATGGTGAGGCTTTCGTGTGATGAGAATCAATCGGCCTTGATGCCGGCGTCTTTGACGACTTTTTTGTAGAGCTCGAAATCTTCGTCCATGGCCAGGGCAAAGTCCCTGGCGCTTGAGCCCACCCGCACGACACCGGCGGCGCGCAGTTTGGCCTCGGCGTCCGGGGTGCGCAAAAAGGCCTGTATCTCGTCGGAGAGTTTGCTGATGATGTCAGCCGGCGTGCCGGCGGGGGCCATCACGCCGTGCCAGGGGCGCACGTTAAAGCCCGGAATCACGTCGGCAATCGGTGCGACTTCGGGCGCAAAGAAGGCGCGTTCTTTGGTCGACACCCCCAGCACCACGAGCTTGCCTGTTTTGACATGGGGCAAGGAGGTGGAGGCTGCGTCCATCGAGGCTTCGGTCTGTCCGGCGATCAGCTCAGCGACCATGGGCGCCGAGCCTTTGTAGGGCACGTGGACCATGCTGGTGCCGGTTTTCAGGAGCATCAGCTCCATCCCCAGTTGCAGCGAAGAGCCCACGCCCGACGAGCCGTAGGAGAGCTTGCCCGGGTTGGCCTTGAGGTGGCTGATGAATTCGGGCAGCGTTTTTGACGGCACTTTTTGCGCGTTGACCACCAGGATCAAAGGCGTGACGCCCACCAGGGAGATGGCGGCGAAGTCCTTGACCGGCTGGTAAGGAAAGGTCCCTGGACGCACGGCGGGGTTGATCGCATTGGCTGCGATATTGCCCATGCCGATGGTGTAGCCGTCGGGCGGCGCCGTGGCCCCCACGTCCCTGCCTAAGCTGGAGCCGGCGCCGGGGCGGTTGTCAACCACAAAGGGCTGTCCCCACTTGGCCTGCAGATGCGCGGCAATCATGCGCGCCATCATGTCGGCTGCGCCGCCAGCGGGAACCGGCACCACAAATTTCACCGGCTTGGTGGGGTAGCTGGCAGCCTGGGCCAGGGCGGGCGTGCTGGTCATCACGCTGGCGGCAAGGCCGATGGCGGCGCTTGCGCTCAGCCAGACGATCTGGCGGCGGGTGGGGTGTTTCATAGCATCTCCATGAGGTGTGAGTTCGAGGTGTGAATTTGCTGTCTGACGTGACTTTTCGATGCTTCTGGTTTGGGTTTCTGGTTCGGGCTAGCCGACCAGGCCTGCCAGTTGCGCCACGCGCCACTGGCCCCGGGTGGTGGCGCCGTCGTCGGCGCGAGTCGATGCGATGCCGGCGATCTGGCAGGCGGCTTCATAACGGCAGCACAGGTCATCGTCCCCCAGCAGCACCAGCGTTTGCAGGTCTTGCGATTGCCGGGCGCTGGCAATTTCGACGCCCACCAGAATCCCCGACAGGTAGTCGGGCAGGCCGGGCGCGGGGATACGCCCCATCAGGCCGGCTGTGCGAGCGGCAAACATCACATGCGTGACGTTGCTGTGGTTGTTCAGGCCCAGGCGAACACCGGCCTCGAACGCTTGCGGGCTGGCCTCGCCAAAGGTCATGAGCCGCCCCAAAATGCCGTGCTGTGTCAGCAAGCCGTAGAGCTCGCCGGTCATGTAAGTGGCAAAGCGCTCGATCTCGCCGCTGGCCCCGATCCAGGCCCACTTGCTGTGGGTGCCCGGCAGCACGCAGCAGCTGCGCGGCGGCAGATGGGCGCCCCAGAGCTGCGTTTCCTCGCCGCGCATGACGTCGTGCTCGCCGTCTTGTCCGATGCAGGTCAGCCCCGGGATGATGTGCAGGTCGGTGCCCGGCAAGACCTGCACCCGCGTCAGTTGCGAGGCCGCTTGTGCCAGTGAGGCCGGGCAGTCGAGGTAGGGCGCTTCCTTCCAGCCCTGGCGGCTGCCGATCATGCCGCTGGCGATCAGCTGGCTCGTGCCTTGGGCGATCCAGTCGCCGCACAGCGTCAGCAAGCTGGCGGCAAACTCTCCGTTTTCCACGCGCATCACGCCGCCCGGGGCTGAGCGGGTTTGCAGCACCTGGGCGTTGGCGTCCAGCCAGCTGGCCCGCAGGTTGGAGGTGCCCCAGTCGACAGCGATCAGGTGGCTCATGTGGCTAGCTCCCGTGTCGGCGGGGCGGTGCTGATCGGGCTGCGGGTGATGGACTTCATGGCTTGACTTTCTGACGGATGAATTGCCACACCGAGGCATGGGGCTCAATGCCCAGACCGGGGCCTTCGGGTAAATAAAAATAGCCCTGCTCACAGCGCATGCGGGTGTTGACGTAGCGCAGGTTGCGGTCAAACACCGAGTGCTGGTACTCGTGCATGGGCGCGTTTGGCAGCGCGGCCGTGGCATGCAGGCTGGCTGCCTGGTAAATGCCGATGCCGATGCTGGCATGCGGAATCACCTTCATGTGAAAAGCGTTGGCCATGCGGCCGATCTGCATGAACTGGCTCATGCCGGTGTGGCCCATTTCGGGTTGCACGATGGACATGGCGCGCCGCTCCAGGCGCGGCCGGTATTCAAAGACGGTGCGCAGCTCCTCGCCCAGCGCCAGCGGAACCCGCACACTGGCGCCCACATGGGCCTGGCCTTCGATGTCTTCGGGCGCACAGGGCGCTTCGACAAAGTAGGGCCGAAAGGGCGTGAGCTGGTCAATCAGCTGCACCGCTTCTTGCGCCGTGAATTTCCAGTGCAGGTCGACCATCAGTTTGACCTGTGGTCCCAGGCCTTCACGCAGGACCTGCATTTCCTGCACGATCCCGTCAAAGGACACCGCTGCGGCGTATTTGAAGGCGTCGAAACCGCGCGCCATAAAGTCTCGCGCCAGGGCCAGGCGCTCGTCGAGCGTGCGGCCCGGCAGGCCCGACACGTAGGCGGGCACGCGCTCGCTGCGCTGGCCACCCAGCAGCTTGACCACAGGCTGCCCGAGCAGCTTGCCGTGCAGGTCCCAGATAGCAATGTCCAGACCGGCGATGGCGTCAACATAAAAGCCACCAAAAAACCCGCGCACGCGCATCAGGTCATACAGGTCCTCCTGGATCACCACCGCATCGCGCGGGTCGCGTCCGAGAAGCAGCGGCCCCAGCACATCGTCAATGATGGCCGTCACCGCGTCGGGTGCAATGATGCCGTAAGTCTCGCCCCAGCCCACCGTGCCGTCGTCGGCCGTGAGCTTGATCAGCACCGACATGTCGGTTGACGGGTAAATGGCGCGGTTGGCGTGCCGGATGAGGTAGCCCCGCTCGTTGATGCGCTCGCCCGGGCCGAGCGGGCCAAGGTAGGGCACCTCGCGCGGCAGCGAGATGATGAAGGTCTCGACGCTGGCGATGCGTGCGGTCATGGGGTCCTGGCGCCCAGCGCGCGCAAGTCTGCAGCGGGCAGCAGCAGGTCTTGCAGGTCGGCCAGGAAGTCATCAACGTCGGCCTGGTCAAGCGCATCGAGCAGCGGGCCGGGCATGCGTTGCTTCATGCAGGCAATGAGCCCGCGTTGTTGCAGCACATACTTGGTGAGCGACCAGCGAAACACCGCTTGCACGTTCAGGATGGGCAGCATGCGCGTAAAAAGCTGGCGCACTTGCCTGGCGTCACCGGCCCGGTGAGCGGCGAAGAGGGCCACATGCACCTCCGCCAGTTCGATAGCCGGCATGGTACCGGCGGCGCCGCGCCTTAACTCGTCGGTGATGTAGCGGCCACCCGCGCCGCCAAAGACGCCGTCCAGGCTCGTGGGCGCGTGTGCCAGCACATGGCTCAAGCGCTGACCGCTGGGCAGCGCTTCTTCCTTGATGTAGCGGATCGCCGGCACGGCCGCCAAAATCTCCAGCAGAGTGGCTGGCGCCAGGCCCGCGCCCACTGGGGGCGGCACGTTTTGCAGCATCAGCGTGGCGTTGGGAACGGCCGCAGCAATCGCGGCAAAAAAAGCAATTTGCGCCGCTGCACCGGCTTTGTCCGGCGGGGCCGCGATCATCAGCGCCGTGCAGCCGCCTTCGACGGCGGCACGCGCCAAGGCGATGGTGGTGGCCGGGTCATCACTCGATGCCCCGGTGATCACGGGCACGCGGCCGGCAACTTCAGACAGCACCACGCGGGTCAGCTCAAAACGTTCGTCCAGGCTGAGCTGGCCCACTTCGCTGGCCACGCCAGGGTAGGTGATGCCGTCGACACCGCAGGCGATCAGGTAGCGCACAAGGGTGCGCAGGCCGTCGGTGTCGGGCGCACCGTGCTCGTCAAAAGGCGTCGGGATCACCGGGAAGACGCCCGAGATAGGTACGAAGGCCGAAGCAGAAGGGGTCATGCGAAGAAACTTTGTCTCGGGTGGTGAGGCTTGAAAAGCCGGGGGCCTGATATGTTGGCAAGTTCCATTGAGTGGAACTTTATGCTTGCAACGAGATTTTGATGCTTAAATCCGTGCGACTCATCGGTAAAAACCCTCTGGCTGTGAATAGATTCTCAAATGACGGACGCTTTGTCGCTAAGCTGTTCACCTGAACGGAACTTTTTGGATGGCAGACACCATGGCGGTGGACAAGGCGAACGCGGCGATGCTGGCCCGTCGCCGGGGAACTGAGAGTGACAAGCGTGACATGAAGAACGTGACATGAAGCCAGCGGACGACAAGGCCGGTAGTGCCGGTTTGGGGGTGCTTGAAAAAGCCATGGGCTTGCTGAACATTGTGTCGGCCAGGCGCGCGCCCATGACCTTCACCGAGCTGATGGACGCCTCCGGCCTGCCCAAGGCCACGCT
>CAIMVC010000424.1 GCA_903844825.1 uncultured Burkholderiales bacterium
ATGTCTTTCGGATCGCCAAAGAAGCGGTGATGAAGGCCGGGCAATATGCCTACCGTGACCGTCGCACCAAAAAGCGCGTGTTCCGTCAGTTGTGGATCGCGCGTATCAACGCCGCCAGCCGTTCATTCGGCATGACCTACAGCCAGTTCGCTAACGGTCTGAAAAAAGCCGGTATCGAAATCGACCGCAAGGTTCTGTCTGATATGGCCATCAACGACAGCGCCGCTTTCGGTGCCATCGTGGCTCAAGTCAAGAGCAAGCTTGCAGCTTGATTTTGCAGGGCGGCACGCTGGCTGATTGCTAGCTGGCCGCGCGAAAAGACGGGGCTGGAGCTTGAAAAGGCTCTGGCCCTTTTTCATGGCAAACATGGTTTTTTGGATATGCGTCCATTCTTGTGTTTGCAGTGAAATATCAATGTTTTATTTGGCCCCTCATGACCTCCCGCTCAGGCTCTGCCAAGAGTCGCAAGAAAAATGACGAATCAAACTGACGCCCTTGATGAGTTGGTCATCGCCGCCCAACACAGTTTTGCCGCTGCCAGCAGCCCCGCCGAGCTGGAAAATGCCAAGGCCCAGTTTTTGGGTAAATCCGGCCGCGTCACCGAGTTGATGAAGGGGCTGGGCGCTTTGAGCGTTGACGAGAAAAAGTCACGCGGCGCGGCCATCAACCTGACCAAGCAAGCCATTGAAACTGCGCTCAACGACAGGCGTCAAGCCCTGGCGCAGGCGGAGTTACAAGCGCAACTCAAGGCTGAGGCGCTCGATGTCACCCTGCCTGGCCGGCCGCACGAGGCCGGTGGTTTGCACCCCGTCTCCCTGACGCTTGAGCGCATCGAGGCGATTTTTGGCTCCATGGGTTTTGACGTCGCACAGGGGCCGGAAATCGAGACTGACTGGTTCAATTTCACCGCCCTCAACACGCCTGAAGATCATCCGGCGCGTTCCATGCACGACACGTTCTACGTGGAAGGCGGCACCGAGGCGGCGCCCAATTTGCTGCGCACCCACACCAGCCCGATGCAGATCCGCTATGCCGTGCAGCATGTTAAAAAGCACCGGGCTCTCATCGATGCCGGTGGACTTATGCCCGAGATTCGGGTCATCGCGCCCGGCCGCACTTACCGCGTCGACAGCGACGCCACCCACTCGCCGATGTTTCACCAGTGCGAAGGCCTGTGGATTGGCGAGAACGTGAGCTTCAAGGACTTGAAGGTGGTATTTACCGACTTCTGCCGCACCTTTTTTGAGTCGAACGACCTGGTGTTGCGTTTTAGACCCAGCTTTTTCCCCTTCACCGAGCCCAGCGCCGAAGTCGATATCCAGTTCCCGACGGGTCCTCTGGCCGGTCGCTGGCTAGAAGTCGCGGGCTCCGGTCAGGTGCATCCGAACGTGGTGCGCAACATGGGTCTGGACCCCGAAAAATACATCGGCTTTGCTTTCGGCATGGGCCCGGACCGACTGACCATGCTGCGCTACGGTGTCAACGATTTGCGTTTGTTCTTCGATGGCGACATCCGCTTTCTGTCGCAATTCAAATAAAAACGTCCAAAAAAAGACTAAGAGCAGCACTATGCAATTTCCTGAATCCTGGTTGCGAGAATTTTGTAACCCGCCCTTGAGCACCGAGCAACTGGCTCAGACCCTGACCATGGCGGGTCTGGAGGTCGAAGAGCTCAGGCCGGTGGCTCCGCCGTTCACGCACATCGTGGTGGGAGAAATCAGGCAGGCCGAGCAGCATCCGAATGCCGACAAGCTGCGGGTGTGCCAGGTGGACGTGGGGCGGGGGGCTTTGCTCAACATCGTTTGCGGGGCGCCCAATGCGCGGGTGGGCATCAAGGTGCCGTGCGCCCTCGTGGGTGCTCAACTACCCCCGGGCGATGATGGCAAGCCTTTCCTGATCAAGGTTGGCAAACTGCGCGGCGTGGAGAGTTTTGGCATGCTGTGCTCGGCCCGTGAACTCAAACTGTCAGAAGACCACGGCGGCTTGCTTGAACTGTCTGCCGATGCACCCCTGGGGCAGGATGTCCGCGAGCACCTGGCGCTGGACGACACCTTGTTCACCCTCAAGCTCACCCCCAATCTGGCGCATTGCCTGAGCTTGTATGGCGTGGCCCGCGAGGTGGCGGCGCTGACCGGCGCACCCCTGAAAGCCCTGACTTTTCCTTCGGCTGCCGTCAGCGATGGCACGCAGTTGCCCGTGCGGATCAGCGCGCCCGATTTGTGCGGCCGCTTTTCGGGGCGCGTCATTCGCCACGTCAACCCGCGCGCCAAGACGCCGCAATGGATGGTCGACCGCCTCGCCCGCTGTGGCCAGCGCAGCGTGACGGCGCTGGTCGATATTTCCAACTACGTGATGTTCGAGCTCGGCCGTCCCTCACATATTTTTGACCTCGACAAAATCCAAGGTGGGCTGGATGTTCGCTGGGGTCAGGCTGGCGAAACGCTCAAGCTGCTCAACGGCAACACCGTGACTGTTGACGCCAAGGTGGGCGTGATTGCCGACGATGTTCAGGTCGAGTCGCTGGCCGGCATCATGGGGGGTGACGCGACAGCCGTGTCCGACGAGACGCAAAACATCTATGTGGAAGCTGCATTTTGGTGGCCAAAATCCATAGCCGGGCGCTCCAGGCGCTTTAACTTTTCGACCGATGCGGGACATCGCTTCGAGCGCGGTGTCGACCCCGACCAGACCGTCGAGCATATTGAGCGGATCACGCAATTGATCGTGGAAATTTGCGGTACGCCCGGTATAGCATGCGGTCCCGTAGATGACCTCAAGGTCAACTTGCCACAGCCGGCCCCGGTGAAGCTGCGTGTGGCGCGCGCTGTCAAGGTCATCGGTATGCCGCTGACGCAAGCGCAATGCGCTGATGCGCTCAAACGCCTGGGCCTGCCACTGCACGAGGCCGACGGTGTCATCACCGTCACACCGCCGAGCTACCGTTTTGACCTGCAGATCGAGGAAGACCTGATTGAGGAAGTGGTTCGCATGGTCGGCTACAACGAGCTGCCGAACACACCGCCGCAAGCCCCCATATCGGCCCGTACGAGGCCGGAAGCCGAGCGCAGTCCGTTTGCCGTGCGTCGCTGCCTGGCCGCGCTGGGGTACCAGGAAACCATCAACTTCAGTTTTGTCGAAGAGCGCTGGGAGCATGAACTCGCTGGCAATGCCAAGCCCATCAAGCTGCTCAATCCGATCGCCAGCCAGATGAGCGTCATGCGCTCGTCGCTGGTCGGCTCGCTGCTGCAGGTGCTCAAGTTCAACCTGGACCGCAAGGCTGGTCGCGTCAAGGTGTTTGAGCTCGGCCGCGTTTTCCTGCGCAGCAGCACCAGCCAGAACACGGACACCAGTGTCGCCGGCTTTGACCAGCCGATGCGCGTAGCGGGACTGTCTTACGGGCCGCTGGATGCGCCTGGGTGGGCTCAAGCCGGACGGCAAGTGGACTTCTTTGATGTCAAGGGGGAAGTCGAAGCCTTGCTGGCGCCGCTGAAAGCCGAGTTCACCCCCGCCAGCCATCCGGCCATGCACCCCGGCCGTTGCGCCAGCGTAACGGTGCAAGGTCGGGCGATTGGTTTCGTGGGAGAGCTTCATCCGCAGTGGCGACAAGCCTACGAGCTCACACTGGCGCCTGTGCTCTTCGAGCTGGAGCTCGACGCCGTGTTGCAGCGTCAGGTGCCGGGTTTTGAGCCGGTCAGCAAGTTTCAGCCGGTCGAGCGTGACATTGCTGTGATCGTCAGTGAAAGCGTCACCCACGCCGCGCTCATGACGGCCATTCACGGTGCGGGTATCGGCACGCTGCTGCGCTCGGCCGTGCTGTTTGACATTTATCGACCCCAGCTGGCCAATGCCAGCATGCAACTGGGCGAAAAAAGCCTGGCGGTGCGCCTCCTGCTCAGCAGCGACGACGCTACACTGACCGAAGACCAGATCGACGCAGCCGTCCAGGCTGTCATTGAAAAGTTGCAGGCGGCCGTGGGTGCGCGCTTGCGCAGCTGAGCATCTTTCGTCACCCCATCAGTCGACCGGTCAGAGGTGAGTCTTATGCATTTTTCTGTTGAAAGCCTGGAAACGCCGGCGCTGACCAAGGCCCATCTGGCCGAGTTGCTGTTCGAGCAAATTGGCCTGAACAAGCGCGAATCCAAGGATATGGTCGACGCCTTCTTCGTGCTCATCTCGGACAGCCTGGTCGAGGGTGGAGATGTCAAGATATCGGGCTTTGGAAACTTCCAGATTCGAACCAAGGCACCACGCCCGGGACGCAATCCACGCACCGGCGAAGCCATTCCCATCAAGGCCAGACGCGTCGTGACCTTTCACGCCAGCCAGAAGCTCAAAGAGCAAATTCAGGGTGACGAGCCGGCCACTTGACGTACCCGACGCCGCAGCGGCAGTTTTCAGGCTAAAAAATAGTTGACGAATGGTTTGCGCTTGATTGACGCTTGGAGTAGATTCTCTACCCCGCCTCTTAAAGTATTGATCCAATTGGAGAATTCTCTTCCTCTCATCCCAGCCAAGCGCTACTTCACCATCGGTGAAGTGGGCGACTTGTGCGGCGTCAAACCGCATGTGCTTCGCTACTGGGAGCAGGAGTTCACGCAACTGCGGCCCATGAAGCGCCGTGGCAACCGTCGCTACTACCAGCACCACGAAGTGCTGATGATCCGGCGTATTCGTGACTTGCTTTACGACCAGGGCTTCACCATCAGCGGCGCACGCAACAAGCTTC
>CAIMVC010000425.1 GCA_903844825.1 uncultured Burkholderiales bacterium
ATGTCATGACGCCGTCTCTAGAAGGCTACGCAATCCAGTGTGTGCGCTTTTTGGTGCCGTTGGTGGCCATGCTGGCGGTCATCCACCTGCTGGTTCGGGATCGGCGGGCCAAGCTCGATGCACTGGCGCAACTTCAAACTGCTGACCGCCGCAAGGCCAAGTTCCTGGCGGTACTGGCGCACGAACTCAGGAACCCACTGGCCGCTTTGCGCACGGGCGTCGAGCTCTTGAGGCGGCAACACAGGGACGCGCCAGGCAGCGAGACGCTGGTCATCCTTGAGCGGCAGATCGCCCACATGAATCGGCTGATTGAGGACCTGCTGGAGGTGGCCAGGATAGACCAGGGGAAAATCGACTTGCTGCAGGCAGCGGCCTGTGTGTCCGATATCGTTAACGACGCAGTGGCGATGACACGGGCCTCGAGCGACGCGAAAAACCAGCGCATTACGCTCGCCCTGCCGGCGCACGAGGTACATCTCAGGGTGGACGCGACCCGGATCACCCAGGCCCTGGGGAACCTGCTGCACAACGCCTCGAAGTTCTCACCGGAGGGGGCGCGCATTGATCTCGAGGTCCGGGCCAGTGTCGAAGGCGTCTCGTGGCGGGTCACCGATACCGGCACAGGCATTGCGGCGCAGGAGCTGAACGCCATCTTTGACTCCTTCGTCCAGCTCGAACAGGGCGGCCAGACCCAGATCGGTCTAGGCTTGGGCTTGACCCTGGTGCGTCGCCTCGTCGCGCTGCATGGCGGTACGGTCAAAGTCAGCAGCGGGGGCCGGGGGCAAGGGTCGGTATTCGAAATCATTCTCCCGCCCAGCTGCCTCGTCGCTGAACGCCCTGCCGCGCCGACAGCTCCCGCCAGCGCGGGCAGCGTTCAGGCCAACGCGGCGCTTTCCATCCTGGTGGTGGAAGACAACCACGATGCCGCCACCACCCTGGCGATGCTGCTGCAAATGGACGGTCATCAGGTGACGACCGTGACCAGCGGCGCGCAGGGGCTGAGCACCGCCAGACGCCATCGCCCCGACCTCGCCATCGTCGACATTGGCTTGCCGGACATGGGTGGAGAAGAGCTTGCCAGGCGACTGCGCCGACAAACTCAGGGGCAGGCACCCATCCTGATTGCGCTGAGTGGGTGGGCCCTGGATCTGCAGCAGCTGGACGAGGCGAGCTTTGACGCCCAACTGACCAAGCCGGTCGGCTACGACGTGCTGACCACCACCATCCGGGAGCTGCTACGCGCCAGGGCAGCCGAGGCCGCCTGAAAGAGCAAGCGCTTTAGCCTGAACCCGGCAGTTGAGCGCCCAACTGCCGGGTTTAGGTTTAGTCGTACGCGCCAGCCCGAAGACCGGCGGGGCTCTGAACCCAGGCAGCGTACTCGGCCGGGTAAGCCGCTTGGTAGCGCTGCACGTAGAACGCCAGCGCGTCAGCGCGTGAGAGCAGGTGCGCGCTGTCGATGAGCTTTTCGACCACGCCAGGCTCGGGTGAGTAGTGCAGCAAGCCCTGCGCCATGTCAAAAAGAACGGCTGCGTTGGCAGGCGTCGCCACCGTGGTGCTCAGTTCCGCAAAATGCACTTGCCGCTCAAACAGCCAACTGTCACGGGTTTTACTCAGCGGATCTTGCGTAAATGCCGGGTGACGCTGGTCGGGAGGCAGGTAGATCTGGCTGACGCGCCAGTAGTCCTGGCCCACGTAGGCCAGCGCGGCCAGCAAGCCGACAGCTGCAGCGCCTACGCGCCAGTCGGGTCGTCGGGGCGCACGCCACGCGGCCGCCGAAGCAGGCGACCGGCAAAGCCACAAGTAAGCCCCGCACAAGCCGGCGGCCATTTGAAAAGGGCCGTACCACAGCGGGTACTCGAGCAGGCTGTGCAAAGCGATCATGGCCAGCACGCCCCAGGCGGCCTGGCGGGCTGGATCGGTCTCGCGCCAGGGCTGGCCGCGCCAGACGACCCACACCAGCGCGGCGCAAATCAAGAGCGCCGCCGGCACGCCCAACTCCGCGGCCAGTTGCAGGGGCAGGTTGTGGGCGTTGTCCAGTTTGTCGGGAAAGCGTGCGCCGGGGTAAAGCGTGATGAAGTGCGCATAGTCCAGTTCGCCCCAGCCCCAGCCCAGCCAGGGTTTTTGCGCAATCAGGTAGAGCACATTGGCCCAGAGTTCGCGCCGGCTGTCGTTGCGGGCTTCGGCCATGCGGCCGAACACGTCGGGGATGGGCACCTGTGCCGCTGCGCCGGCCAGGTCTTGGTGGGCGCTCTGCCAGGTCTGCAGCCACCAGGGCAGCAACAGCGCTGCCAAGCCGTAAATCAGCACTGCCTTCACTAGCAGGGACACCCGCGCCTTGCCTTCGGGCCAGTGCCACCAGGCGAACAACGCCAACCCCAGAAGCCAGCCCAGCAAGCCGGTGCGCGAACTGCTGGCGGCGTTACCAAAAGCCAGCAAGACGGCCGCAGCGTAGGCCCAGGCTGGAATTTCCGACGGCCGCTGCGCGCTGGGATCGCGCAGGCTCAACAAGGCCACCAAGGACACCAGACCGATGCTCATCAGGCTGGCGAACTGGTTGCGCTGGCGCAGGTTGCCAAATGCCTCGCCAGCCCCGATCTGGGCAAGAAAAGGGTCACCGAGGTGGGCCAGTCCTGCATACTGGACCAGCCCGAGCGCAGCACTGGCCAGCGCCGCCACCAGCCAGGCCGTGGCGACCCGCCGCACGCTGAGATGGCGCCTGAGAACAAACACCCCGACCGCGCAGGCAGCACTGATTAACCAAGGCCAAAGGTTACGGGTGGGCCCGGCGGCGTAGGGATTGAGCCAGGGCAGAATCAGCAACAGCAGCAAGGCGCCGCGTGAGAGCCGATTTTTCAATAGGGCTGGCGGCAACGCTTACTTGCAGCTGGCGGGCAGGTACTTGGCGTCGATGCCATTGGTCGCACCGGCACTGCAGGTCCAGCTGATCTGACCGTCCTTGAGCACGGCCTTGAGCTGCAGGGTCTTGCCGCTGAACCGGGGGTCACCCCCGTCGGCCGAGGCCCTGGTGGTCACGGTGATGATGCCGGTCGTTGCATCGGCCGCGTCGAGCGCGTAGGCCACACTCGCCACATATTTGGACGCCTGGGCGTCCAGCGCCAGTGTGGCGGGCATCGCCGAGTTCACTTGCACGCTTTCAGACAGTGCGGCCTTGGCCGGAGCCGTGGCCAGAATCACTTCGGAGACCTTGGCCCGAACCGTGTAGTCCTGGTAGGCAGGAAGGCCTACCGCCGCCAAAATACCGATGATGGCGATCACGATCATCAACTCGATGAGGGTAAAGCCCCGACGGATGAAACGCTTCATGAGATGACTCCTCAGATAGAAAATGGGGCTCGGCGACGCACGGTGCCCATCAGGGCAAGGGCTGAGGCTACGCCAATGGCATGTTTGCGGGCGCGCCGACAAGCGCAAGCAGGATGTTAGCCGGCGGGCGGGCCGAAGACGACGTCTTAGAACGCCAACTTCGCAAAATTTCGACAAATACCCGTCCGGACCGCCCCGGGATGGCCCCTCAAGGACTCGGGCTCAGCCCTCTCGTGCCTCTTGTGCCTCTTGGTGAGCAGCATGCGCACGCTTGGCCAGCCAGGTACCCAGGGCCACCACCAGCACCGCACCAAGCACCCCGCCCAGGGTCACCGTCTGCTCGCTCATCGCCCCGAACTGGGTACTGACCGCCGGATCGGTGAGCAGCATTTCGCCAGCCAGAAAGCCGAGCAATGCCGCGCCAATGGTGATGATGATGGGAAAGCGCTCCATGACCTTGGTCAACAGCGTTGCACCAAAAATGATCAGCGGAATGCTCACCAGCAAACCCATGACCAGCAGCGGCAGGTTGCCCTTGGCGGCGGCTGCCACCGCCAGCACGTTGTCCAGGCTCATGACGAGGTCGGCGATCAAAATGGTGCGGATGGCCGATGCCATGCCGTTGATTTCCTTGCCACCGCCATCTTCATCTTCCTCGCCTTTGAGCAGGTCCACGCCGATGTAAACCAGCAAGATGGCGCCGATGATCTTGAGGTATGGGAGCGCCAGCAACTGGATGGCGACGATGGTCAGCAGGATCCGCATCACGATCGCCGCGGCACTGCCCCAAAAAATCGCTTTACCCCGCTGCTCGGGCTTGAGGGTGCGTGCTGCCATGGCAATCACGACGGCGTTGTCGCCAGACAGGACGATGTTGGCCAGCAGGATGGAGCCGAAAGCGCTCCAGAAAAGGGGGGACGTGACGTCAAGTCCAAAAATCATGGCAACTCCGTGTTATTTATTGAAAAAAGCGCTTTTCAGCGCTTTTTTCGTTTTCCAGAGTTTAGCCGCTAGCCCAAGCTTGGCCGTTGGTAAAACTGCTTACTCCGCCGCGGCCCGCGGCGCAGCCTTACAGCAGGGCCTTGAGCAGCTTGGCCATTTCGGACGGGTTGCGCGTGACGGTGAAGCCGCAAGCTTCCATGATGGCCAGCTTGGCGTCGGCCGTATCGGCACCGCCCGAAATCAGCGCGCCAGCGTGGCCCATGCGTTTGCCGGCCGGCGCGGTCACGCCTGCGATGAAGCCAACGATGGGCTTTTTCATGTTGGCCTTGCACCACATGGCGGCTTCGGCTTCATCGGGGCCGCCGATTTCGCCGATCATGATGACGGCGTCGGTGTCCGGATCGTCATTGAAAGCACGCATCACGTCGATGTGCTTCAAGCCGTTGATCGGGTCGCCACCAATGCCGACCGCGCTGGACTGGCCCAAACCGATTTCGGTGAGCTGCGCCACCGCTTCGTAGG
>CAIMVC010000426.1 GCA_903844825.1 uncultured Burkholderiales bacterium
CCGGCACATAGGCCTTGCTGGCCTCGTCAAAAACCCAGTTGCGCTGCAGGTAGACCTGCTGCTCCAGCGGCATCCATTTGTCGCTGAAAGACAGGAATTCAACATTGACCAAAGCATCGACCCCGGTGCCGTCGAATTCGGCCGACAGGCGGTCGATCACCAGCCAGCCCTTGACCGCCGTAGCGCCAGTCGCCGCCTGGTCGATCATGTTCAACACCCCTTGCTGCATGCCTGCCAGCGCGTCGCCCGTCTGGCTGGAGCCAGAGAGGTTGCGGCCATTGAGCTGCAAAGCCGAATCGCGCTCGCTGCTCAGCGTCCAGCTGCTGCCGACCTTGGACAAGCTGACATCAAGCAAGGTGTAGCGGCTAAAGCGGGCGTTGAATGCCACCTCGTCACGTGCCTGGTTGCCCCAGGTGTCCTGGCCTGCATTGGCACCGCCATCGACATAGTCGTTGCCCGCGCCGGGGCGCACCCAGTCGCTGCCATTGCCGCCCACGTAAACGTCGTTGCCATCGCGCAGCTCGGTATTGAACGAGGCCTTGGCCAGCGCCTCAGGCGTGAGCCCGACCATGGTCGCCAGTTGGGCCGGGTTAATGTTGTCAGCGCCCGAAGTTCCCGTGGTCCAGACGTTGTCGATGACTTTGTCACTGTTCCAGTCATTGGCCCAGGCGCGTGACTGCATGTCAATCGAGCCGTTGGCAAAATTGAGCGATTCGACGTTGAAGACCAGATCGGTACCCTCGCCGCCCAAGTCGGCGTCCAGGCTGTCGCTGACCAGCAAGCCGGTGTCGCCGGTGCTCAGCAAGTCAGCCCGCAGGGCCCGTTGCAGCACATCGGCGATGGCCTGGTCCTGCCCGGACGCAATCACCAGGCTGCGCGCATTGGAGGCAGTGGAGAAGGTTGCAAAAATCGCCCCGTCGACCAGCACACCGCTGGCCGAAACGCTCATCGGGTGCAGGCTGTAGCGGGCCATATTGCCCGAGAACTGGGCCGTGTCCTGGTCCTGCCAGCTATTGCCCGAACTGCCGTTGCCACCACCGTCGAGCACGTCGTTTCCGCCGCTGCCCACCAGGTTGTCGCCATTGCCGCCGCCACGCAAGACGTCGTTACCGTCGTTGCCGCGCAGGAAGTCGCGATTAGCCGTTGGCAGGGAACTGGGGCTGAGCGGCTGGTCACCCGATATGTCGTCCCCAAAAGCCGTGCCCTCGGCACTGGCGTTGGTGGTGCCCTGCCCGTCGGTCCAGTTCCAGCGACGCACGGACACATCGGCCCAGCGGTCGTTAAACGCCAGGGCTTCCACGCCCACCAAAATATCGGTGCCCAGCGACTCGGGGTCGCTGGCGCCCAGCAGGTCCCGCACCACAATGGCTGCTTGGCCTTCGTAAGTGCCTGTCGTGACTTCAAAGCGATCGAAGTTGCCATTGAAGTGCGCCACGTCGCCGCGCTGATAGCCGTTTTTGTCGGCCGGTGCGTTGTCGCCGCCCAGCAGCACGTCGTTGCCGGCACCGCCTTCGAGCTCGTCACCGCCGACGCCGCCTAGGAGCGTGTCATTACCGGCATTGCCCCGGATCCAGTCGGAATAAGCGCCGCCGGTGAGCACGTCACCAAAGGGCGTACCGTTGCTGTTTTTGGCCTGGCCGTAAGTCGGGTTGCCTTGCTTGTCCAGGATCGGATTGCCCTTGTCGTCATACAGCGGCGACGACCAGTCGTTGTAGGTATTGACTTCAGGCACGAGGCTGATGGAGCTGTCCCCAGTGCCGGTCCAGGCGAAGTTGATGCGCTCCACATTGACCAGCAGGTCGACACCACTGCCGCCGAGTTTGGCGTCGAGCAAATCGGTCACCATGACGGCTGAGACCTCGTCGCCAGAAGCCACATTGAGGCTGCGGACGGTGTAAGTCGGCGCCTCAGGGGTTCCGCCTACATCAACCAGCACGCCCTTGATGTCGTAGCGGTTGCGTGCACCCACGTAGTTGACAACGTCCTGCAAATCCCACGGGTAGGGGTAGTCTGTGTCAACGAGTTGCCCCGCCCCGTCGATGGTGTCATCACCCCCACGGCCTTCAAATTGATCGCTGTGCCCGGTGCCCAGCAACAGATCGTTCATGAAGGTGCCGGTGTAGTTGCTGCGCGTGAGCTCATAGTCCTTGCCGTTGACCTTGTTGGGCCATGACCAGGTGTTGACGTCGGGCTCCAGCGACAGCGTCATGTCGCTGAAACGCAACTCCTCTATATCAACGAGGGTGTCCATGCCGTAGCCGACACCGCTCCAGAGGTTCGACGAGGCGATAGCAGCTGCAGTCAAGTGACCATCAGCGCCAAAACTGTTGCTGGTCAGAGTCTTGAGCGATGCCAGATCGACCACGGTGATGCTGCCATCGGCGTTACTGCGCACATCAAAACGCAGGCGCGGTGCGTCCGCGTACGTCACTGAGTCGCCCGCAGTCCAGCCAGTCACCGCGCCAGACCGATCGCCGCCGCCGTTGATCGTGTCGTTGCCGGTATCGCCCTGAAAGAAATCATCCGCAGTGTTGTCACCCACAAACGACGCATTGAGAGCGCTCTGCGACGGTTGTGATGGGAGCGTCTCGGTCCAATTCCAGCTGACCCCACCTGCAAAAGACAGCGACTCCACGCCGCTCAAGGTGTCAACGCCCTCGCCTCCATACAAGGCAGCGAGCTTGTCAGTCACCGTCCAGCTGCCTGCCGCGCTGCCCTTGGCAACCTGGTAGCGCTCGGGCGCATCGGCGTAAGCCACGTTATCCATGCCGGCGCCGCCATCAAC
>CAIMVC010000427.1 GCA_903844825.1 uncultured Burkholderiales bacterium
GAAAGCGGTCATCGGGTCGCTGTGGGCCTCCATGCCGGCCAGCAGCGGGAAAGCGCAATCTTCGAGTTCCATCATGACGCCCTTGAGCGCTTTCTGCGGGCCTTCGACCGGTACTTCGAGCAATTGCAAAATGACCGGCTGGTCCTTGCCCAGCATTTCGCCCGAGGCGATGCGGAACAACAAGGCGTAACCGATTTGACCTGCTGCACCAGTGACGGCAACACGGACGGTTTTTTTGCTCATGACGAAACTCCAGGAAGGTTGAAAATCGGTGAATAGGCGGTGATGAAGAGGTCTGCCCGGCGTGTGTTGCCCTGGCTAATCAACCGGGTCAACACGGCTCTTGCCGTCAGACACAGCGGAAGATTCTACGCGGGAAAACCCGGGCTCGTCAATTTGTCTTATGTCTTATATAAGATATCATTTGGCGCGCCGAGAACTTTATATCAAGGCGCCAGCGCCGTAGCGGCCAAGCCCCTGTGCCTGCACGGTAATGCTCCAGTTCATCTTTTCTTTCTTATTGACTGTCCATGGCGATCCCCACCCCTGTCTATGCCGACACTGCAGCGGCCGAATCCGGCCCGGGCGTCGGGGCCACGCCTGCCTTCAGCCCGCTTTACCAGCAAATTAAAGCGCTGATTTTGCAGAGCCTGCAAGCCGGCGAATGGAAGCCAGGCGACCTGATTCCCAGCGAAATGGAACTCGCCGCACGCTTTCGGGTCAGCCAGGGAACCGTGCGCAAAGCCATTGACGAGTTGGCCGCCGAAAATCTGGTCATCCGGCGCCAGGGCCGCGGCACTTTTGTCGCCACCCACGCCGAACAACACGTTCAATACCGTTTTTTGCGCCTGATGCCCGACAGTGGTGACGCTTCCAGCGAAGGCCCGGCCGAGCGCACCATCATTGATTGCAAGCGGCTGCGAGCGCCGGCCGACATCGCCCGCACCCTGGGTCTGCGCAGCGGCGATGCCGTGCTGCAGGTACGGCGCGTCCTGGCATTTCAGGGCGTACCGACCATTTTGGAAGACCTGTGGCTGCCAGGCGGCCCCTTCAGGGGGCTGAGCGCTGAAAGGCTGGCCAGCTTCCAGGGCACCATGTACGCCTTGTTCGAGACCGAGTTTGGCGTTCGCATGGTGCGCGCCGAGGAGAAACTGCGCGCACTGGCCGCGGATGAAGAATCCGCCAGTTTGTTGAACGTAGCCCCTGGCACACCGCTGCTCAGTGTCGAGCGCATCGCCTACACCTACAACGACGCTCCAATGGAGTTGCGGCGCGGCCTGTACCGTACCGACACGCACCACTATCACAACACCCTGAGCTAGGGCCATGGCATTCAAAGGGAACAAGTCAGCACTGCCCAGCAAGCCCTGCCAGGCCTGCGGCCGCCCCATGACCTGGCGAAAAAGCTGGGCCAAGAACTGGGATGCCGTGAAATTTTGCTCAAACGCCTGCCGCAGCCAGAAACCCAGCGGCAGCAAAGACAAGCCCGCATGAAGAATCGATCAAGATGGCGGCACAGTGGGCCATCCAGACCCGGGATGCATGCTC
>CAIMVC010000428.1 GCA_903844825.1 uncultured Burkholderiales bacterium
GCCAGGCTTAATCATTAGGCCTAAAGGTCAACTTTAGGTTTCTAAATTGCGAAAATGCCAAGCCGTCAGTGGGCACAGGCAAAGGCTGGGAAGCCATAATGGCCCGCTCCACAGCCTCGTCGCAGTGCTTTATGCCATGTTGATTGGTCAGGTTTTGTACGGTGGTATAGGCTGGAAGCGTGCGTATGCCATGTTGGTGGAGACTGCAGCTTTGAGTGGTGCGATTCTGCTCATTTTGGGCACAGCCTCAGCTATGGCATGGGCTATTACGCAGAGTGGAATTGTTCAGCAACTCTCTTCTTTTTTGACAACTTTGCCAGGGGGCTGGATGGCCTTTATGGCTGTGACCGTTCTGGTATTTGTGATTTTGGGGTGTCTTCTTGAGGGATTGCCTGCGGTGTTACTACTGGCGCCGATCATGTTTCCAATAGCTAAAAAATTAGGCATCAATGACATTCATTACTCGATGGTGATTGTGTGCGCAATGAACGTGGGTTTAATGATGCCGCCCATAGGCGTTGGCTTTTACATCGCATGCCGAATTGGCGACGCTAAACCTGACGATGTGATCGGTGCAATCTGGCCGTACATTGCAGCGCTTCTTGTTGGTGTCATTGTGATTGCAGCCTTTCCAGCCTTGTCAACTTTCATGCTTTGATGCTTTTTAAGAGCCCGACTATGAATATTTTCGTGACTGGTGCTGGTGGCTACATCGGAGGATCGGTGGCTACCGCTTTGATAAAAAGAGGGCACAAGGTCAGAGGGCTGACGCGCAGTACTGCAGGTGCTGAGCAGTTGAAGTCCTATGGTGTTGATCCTGTTATTGGTGAGCTGGATGATTCGCCCTTGTTGATGCGAGAAGCTTCTATGGCTGATATGGTCATCAACACCGCAAATGCCGATCATCGAGGTGCTGTAGAGGCGCTGATTTCTGGCTTGAATCAATCAGGGAAAAGATTGATTCATACTAGCGGAACGAGCATCGTGGGTGATGACGCTAGAGGTGATTTCTGTTCCGAAGTCATTTCTTCTGAGGAAACTACGCTGGTCATAGATCCCCGCAAACAAGCTCGACGAGACATTGATTTGATGGTGATGGATGCCGCGAAAAAAAACGTTCACTCCGCCGTGATTATTCCCAGTTTGATTTACGGCTACGGTACAGGCGTCAACAAGCACAGCATCCAGGTGCCTTTCTTGGTCAAGAATGCCTTTGAAGTCGGCTCCGTACAGATTGTTGGCAAAGGGTTGAATACCTGGTCGAATATTCACATCGACGACTTGGTTAATTTGTACCTCGCTGTAGCAGAGCAAGCGCCAGCTGGTGCTTTTTATTTTGCTGAAAATGGAGAAGCCGCTTTCACTGATGTCGCAGATGCCATATCTAGACGTTTTTCAATACCCAATATTGAGCACCTAAATGCCGAAGATGCCGTTAAGCGCTGGGGTGCTGCAAGGGCACTCTTCACCTTTGGCAGCAACAGCCGAGTCAGAGCTGTTCGGGCAAAAAAAGAATTGGACTGGCGTCCTGTGCACGTGTCTGTTCAAAACTGGATTTTGACAAGCTACCTGCCTCAATGAATGATTTATAGAAAGACTGTTGACATATGTTACTGATGGATAAGGTTTGCATCATTGCAGGGGCTGCATCACTGCGTAGCATTGGATATGCGACTGCAGAAATGTTTGTTGAACACGGCGCCAAGGTCGTTGTTACCGATGTCAGCATGAACACGGACGTATTGGAGTCGATCAAGACTTCCATTGAAAAGCATTTGCAAAGGTCAATTTCTATAGATGGCATTCAATGCGACATCAGTAAAAAAGAAGCCTGCGATGCATTGGTTGCTGAGGTAGTTCGACTTCATGGCAGGATTGATTGCATGGTCAATTCGGCAGGCATCGTAAGATCCGGCCCAATTCTGGAGATCGATGAGAAAGAGCTCAATCTCATGTTCGACATCAACCTCAAAGGCGCATTCTTTCTTTGCCAAAGTGTTTTAGAAGTTTTTAAATCTCAGCGTTCGGGCAATATCGTGAACGTCGCATCTTTAGCTGCACAACGTGGCGGTGGACTTGTGGGTGGTTCGCACTATGCAGCCTCCAAGGGTGGCATGCTGAGTCTCACTAAAAGCATTGCTCGCGAATTTGGAGCGCTTGGCGTTCGAGCCAACGCGATATGCCCAGCAATGATCGACACCCCTATGCTGGATGGCATTTCTGAAGAACGTCTTCAAAGCATTGTTGAGTGCATCCCACTTAAGCGCATTGGATCGACACGAGAAATGGCGGGTGCTTGTTTGTATCTCGCTTCTGATCTTGCTGGCTTCGTTACTGGTGCTACGTTGGATGTCAACGGCGGAACACACATTCACTGATCTTGTAAACGAATTGGAATTTAAAATGATTCTTGAGTTGGCTGATATTCGAATCAAGTCTGGCACATCTGATGCTTTCGAGAAAAACGTGCAGATCGCTTTGGCAACCATTTTCCCGAAATCGAAGGGCTTTCTTGGCCATGAATTTCGACGTTGCATTGAGACTCCCGATCGGTATGTTTTGATGCTACGTTGGGAAACGCTGGAAAACCACACTGTAGATTTCCGTGGCTGCTCTTTATTTGCGGAATGGCGTTCCTTAGTGGGAGAATTCTTTGCGCAGCCACCTCATGTGGAGCATTTTTTTGAAGCTTTAAATCGTTGATCCGTTGGATTAAATATCTGAGATAAAAATTTTAGATTGCCTTCTGAGTTGGATAGAGCTGCCCCATCACAATGGCATGACAACCCGCATCAGTTGCCTGATTTCCGGCAAGAAAAGAGCTTCGGCTTTGTTAGCCACAGTGACGAGACCAAATCTGGCTTTGATCCGAAGTGCCGGTTGAATGGGCAATTCAACAAAGTCCGGTGCCGAGGCACGAATTGCGAGTAAGACGGTATCTGTTTGCTGTGCAACTTGAATAAGGTGCGAAATTTCATCGCTTTGAAGTTTCACTAAAACACCTGGATGCGCGAGTTCGCCATACCTCTCCACCATGATTCTTGCTGTTTCTTCGCTCAATGGTGTGGAGGCTATAGGGTAGCTTTTGAGATCCGCGAAGATGACCTTTTTTTTGTGCACAAGAGGATGTTCTGGTCGGCACATGAACACGCCATCCATCTCAGCAATTTGCGTGACTCTGAGATCAGGCGTTGGTATCAGCGCGCGAATGTCCAAAACGGCCGCATCGATCAAACGGTCTCGAAGCATTTGGGCCAAGCTTGCTGTATTCGATCGAACAATTTCGAGGTGAAAGTTCGGAAAATGAGTCCCGAAGTGGGCCAAGATGGGCGTGCTCAGCATAGCCCCCGGGCCTGAACTCAAGCCCAAGCGAATGCGTCCACTGTCGCCGGCGCTCAGACTGCGACCGCAGTCTTTGAGCTGCTGCGCGTATTCCATGAGTGTGTGACTGCGAGTCAGCACTTCATGTCCAAACGAATTGAGTTCAATTCGTTTGCCGATTCGATCAAAAAGCTGTTTTCCAAACTCCTCTTCCAATGACTTGATGCTTCGACTCAAGGCAGGTTGTGTCATGTGCAAGGCATCCGCAGCTTTAACAAAGGAGCCAGCTTTGGCTAAAGCGATGAATTGGCGTAGTTGGACAAGCGTCATATTGATCAATGCTTTTTTGGTTGCATAAATATTACCAACAATGCATTGGACATCATGAATTCATGTCAATAGCATGACCGTCATGTTCTTTTCATTTGAATTGGAGTTTGTGATGAGATTTGCTCTCAAAGTCGTGTCCAGTGTGCTCAGTTCGTTGATGTTGTGTGGTGCTGTATTCGCCCAAAATTTCCCTAACAGGACCGTCACCTTGATGGTTCCATATCCTGCGGGTGGTGTATCGGATGTCATTGCACGTACGCTCAACAACACCTTGGCCAAACACCTCGGACAGACGGTGATCGTTGAAAACTTGGGTGGTGCCAGTGGCGGTATTGCGGGCCAAAAGGTTTTGAATAGCCCCGCCGATGGGCACATGATCTTTCAAGGTTCACCCAATGAATTGATCTTGGCGCCTTTGTCGAATGCGGCGATCAAGTACAAGCCTGAAGACTTTCGACTCGTGCAGATGATCAGTATCAATCCTCTTGTGGTGCTTGCACGCAAAGATTTCCCTGCCACGAATGGTGATGAATTAGTCGCCTACGCCAAAAAGGCAGCTGCTGAGGGCAAGCCTATGACTTATGCAAGCGTCGGTCTCGGATCTCTTTACCACTTGATGGGTGAGAACATGTCATCGATCACTGGCATTCCTATGACGCATGTTCCCTACAAAGGAGGAGCAGCAGCTGTACAAGATTTGATGGGTGGGCAAGTCGATATATTTATGACACCTTATGGCAAAGGTCAAGTTCAGCTGGTTGAGGATGGCAAGCTCAGGGCTCCCGCTGTCGCTTCAGCAGAGCGACAGGCGCTTTTTAGCAAAGTGCCAACTTTGAATGAGAGCAAAGCACTCAAGGGCTTTGTCTTTGATACCTGGGCAGGTTATTTTGTTCACAAAGATACGCCAGAGCCTGTGGTTCAGGCTTTACACAAAGCTTTGAGTGAAGTGGCAAGCGATCCAGCCATCAAGAGCGCATTGGAAGCTCAAGCCATGATCGTCCCACGCCCACAAGCTTTGACAGCATTAGGCAAGCTTTATGCCGACAACACAGCCAGATATCGCGCTATTGCCAAATCGATGGGCTTGCAAGCCCAATAACGAAAGCGTTAGATGCGAGAAAGCAACTATCTGGCGCATTCATTGGTTCAGCGCGTCGGTGACTTTATTCAGATCCGGCGTGATATTCATGCGCGCCCTGAACTGGCCTTCGAAGAGCATCAGACCGCTGGCTTGGTCGCCGACAAGTTGAATGGCTGGGGTTATGAGGTCACAACCGGTTTGGGTGGAACAGGCGTAGTGGGAACACTGCGTCGTGGTCAACAGGGAAAGTCTATTGGCTTGCGGGCTGACATGGATGCACTGCCGATCTTAGAGTTAGGCTCTAGCCCCTGGAAAAGTCAAACGGCTGGGGTTATGCACGCTTGTGGTCATGACGGGCATACAGCGATGCTGTTGGCGGCCGCCAAGTTGATCGCTGAAGACCTTGAATTTGATGGTGCAGTTCACCTGATTTTTCAGCCTGCCGAGGAAGGAGCTGGTGGTGCGCTGAAAATGATGGAGGATGGTCTGTTTGATCAATTTCCATGTGATGCCGTTTTTGCGATGCACAACATGCCAGGCGTTGAAGCTGGTCGCTTTGAGTTCCGAAAAGGTTCAGCGATGGCTTCCAGCGACAACGTGACTATTACTTTGAATGGACGGGGTGGACATGGTGCGTTTCCTCATGAGGCAGTGGATACAGTGGTGGCTGCGTCTTCGATCGTCATGGCGCTCCAGACTATCGTGTCACGCAATGTCGACCCACAGAAAACGGCCGTGGTGACGGTTGGGGCCATCCATGCGGGCATAGCCAATAACGTGATTCCGCAGACTGCCACGCTCGCACTCAGTATCAGAGCGCTCGACACAGAAGTACGAGCCTTGTTGAAAGAGCGAATCCTAGCGCTGGTCAAGCTTCAGGCAGAAAGCTATGGGGTGCAAGCTGCCATTGACTGGCGCGAAGGGTACGCCGTACTGGCGAATACGCCCGATGAAACTGAATTCGCGACGCAAGTCGCTACTAAGCTTTTTGGCGCAGATCGGGTTGAGCCTAATGGGCCCGCCTATACGGCCAGTGAAGATTTTGCATTCATGTTGCAGAAAGTGCCTGGCAGCTATATTTTTATCGGCAATGGCGGACCGGGAACCCGTGGCGCATGTCACGTCCATAACCCTGGCTATGACTTCAACGATGAACTCATTGCCCCAGGGGCGGCATTTTGGCTTGCCTTGGTGGGTGACTATCTGAAAAAATAGATCTCCGAAAAAAAGCGGCACATCAATGGTGTAGCCGCTTTTTTGATTTTCGCACTTATTTTTTGAAGTGGTCGTAAGCTGCACAAAGGCAGTGCCCAGCTTAAACGACCCCAAATTGACGTCGTTTAAGCCAACCATGTCCGATGCCATCTCTTGGGTCCGTGTCTCTGCCTGCACCTTGCCTTTGGCCACGCCGATCAGCGACGCCAAGGTGCTGACCGGTCGGCAAGCCTATGACTGAAATCGCCATCCTGTTCGTCGAGATCAAAACCAAGGATGGCGCTGAGGGTGTGAATTTCAGTTACTCCAAACGCGCCGGAGGCCCCGGCCAGTTTGCCCATGCCAAAGAAATCGCCCCAGTCTTGTTGGGGGAAGACCCGAACGACATCGCCAAGCTCTGGGACAAGCTCTGCTGGGCGGGAGCTTCGGTAGGCCGAAGCGGCCTTTCAGTGCAGGCCATCGGGGCTTTTGATGTGGCGCTGTGGGACCTGAAAGCCAAACGCGCAGGCTTGTCTTTGGCCAAGCTGCTTGGGACTCACCGCGACAGCGTGCGCTGTTACAACACCCCGGGCGGTTTTTTGCACACACCACTTGATCAGCTCATGGTCAACGCTTCGGCCTCGGTGGCCAAGGGCATTGGCGGTATCAAGCTCAAAGTGGGTCAGCCCGACTGTGACAAAGACATCGAGCGCGTGAGCGCCGTGCGACAGCATCTGGGCGATCGTTTTCCGATCATGGTGGACGCCAACCAACAATGGGACCGCCCCACCGCACAGCGCATGTGCCGCCGCCTGGAGCCGATGAACCTGATCTGGATTGAAGAGCCTTTGGACGCCTATGACCATGAAGGCCATGCCGCGCTGGCTGTGCAGTTTGATACCCCGATTGCAACGGGTGAAATGCTGACCAGCGTGCAGGAGCACTGGGACTTGATTCGCCACCGCGCCGCCGATTTCCTGATGCCCGACGGCCCTCGTGTGGGCGGCATCACCCCTTTCATCAAGATTGCGCAGTTGGCCGAACACGCTGGCGTCATGCTGGCCCCGCACTTTGCGATGGAGCTGCACGTACATTTGGCTGCAGCCTACAAAACCGAGCCTTGGGTGGAGCACTTTGAATGGTTGGAGCCCTTGTTCAATGAACGGATCCAAATCAAAGATGGCCGAATGCTTGTGCCAACGTTGCCGGGCCTTGGTGTATCGATAAGCGAGCAAGCTCGTGAGTGGACGACCTACAAGTTCGAAGTAGCCGTTTGATTTTTATGAAGCAAATTAGGGGTAAACGCGATTCGCGTCAAATTACATTACATCCATAATTTAATCTGATTTTAAAACTGGCTTTGGCAGTCCCCATGAAACCCAATATGCACCAGGTCAAGAGTGAACTCACGCATGAGCGCTTGCTCAATTCAGCCTTGACCGTGATGCAAGAAAAAGGCGCGGGCCGGCTTTCTATTCAGGCGGTTGCCCAAGCCGCCGGCATGACGACCGGCGCGGTGCAGCACCACTTTCCCTCCAAAGCGGCCTTGATGATGCAAGTGCTCAGCCGTCTGATCGATTCGCTTGAAAGTGACACCGATTTTTGGCCCTCACCCCGCTGGAGCTTGCGCCGCCGGTCAGAGCATTTTGTTCAGCAAGCCTGGGCGCAGCTTTACAGCCAGCCGCGTTTTGCAAGTGCATGGGCGGCCTACTTGGCTGCGGTCGACGATGCCGTCATGACCGCCCACATCATCGAGCAACGGTCCCACATTCAGCAGCGCCTGCGCGTGCAATTCATCGCGGCATTCCCAGAGATCGCCAACCATCCCCAGGCTGACGCACAGATGCAGTTTGTTTTGACCGCATTGCGGGGCCTTGGACTCGTCCGTCCGTTTGCCCCCGCTGCAAGCATCGGTTCGCAGTTGGCCATCTTGTCCGAGTTCATTCAGTCCATCACCACAAAACCTCAGGAGACACCATGAAAACTTTCCCCCTTCCCCAGGCCGCCTTGGTGGCTGCAACTTTGACCCTGAGCTTGGCCAGCCAAGCCCAAACGGCTCTGCAGGTGGTCGCTCAGCAGCCACCCGGCAGCGGCTCGGATGCCATGACCCGGGCATGGGCAGAGTGCACATCACGTATGACAGGACAGCCCTCTGTCGTGCAGAACAAGCCCGGCGCCAACGGCATCCTCGCCATCAACTACCTGAAAGGCCAGCCCGCCGACGGGCAAAACGTGATGACCATCGGCATGTCGCAGATGACCATCACGCCTTTTGTGCACAAGCAAATGCCCTACGACCCGATCAAGGACTTTGATGGTGTCGCTGTCATCGGCACCTCGCCACTGGTGCTGGTGGTCCCCGCGGGTTCGGGCGTGACCAAACTCGCAGATCTGGGCAAAGTGTCAGCGTCTCAAGCGGGCGGCTTGAACTTTGGCAGCCCTGGCAAAGGCAGCCCAGCCCATCTGCTCACAACCGCCTTGACCGAATCCATGAAATGGCCCGCCACGCATGTGCCTTTTGTGGGTGAAGCCGCCGGCCTGACCGCCTTGATGGGCCAACAAATTCAGGCCATGACGCTGGTGATTGGCACAGCAGCAGCGCAAGTCAAAGCGGGCAAACTGATTCCACTGGCTGTCTTTGCGGCCGAACGCTCCAGCCTCATGCCCGATGTGCCGACCATCAGCGAAGCCGGTGGCCCCCAGGCGCTGGCCCGGCCGGCTTGGATTGCCATCGTGGCCAAAAAAGGCACACCACTTGATGTGGTCGCCAAACTCAATGACGCCACCAACAAGTGCCGCACCGACAGCGCTTATGCCACACGCATGAACGCCATGAATGTGACCCTGACCACCAGCAAACCCTCAGACGTGGCGCTCTGGGCCGAGCGCGACATCGCGGTCTGGAAACCCTTGATCGACAAGCTGGGTCTGGCCAGTGAGTAATCTAGCCAACGGTCTGCGCCTGCAACTGCCCGCGGGCTGGATCGAAGGCGTCAGCAGCGCTGCTGCGAGGGATACCGGATCGCCCGCTTTGCGCATTTTCAAGGGCATCCCCTATGCTGCGCCCCCCGTAGGTGAGCGTCGTTGGCAATCGCCACAACCGGTCTCGCCATGGGTGGGAGTTCGCCCATGTGATCGTTTTGGCCCCATGGCAGCACAAGCCGGTTTGCCAGGCAGTGCTGACCATGCAGGCGATCTGGACTGCCTGAGTTTGAATGTGTGGTGCCCGCCCACAGGTGATGGTCCTTGGCCGGTGATGGTCTGGATTCCCGGTGGTGGTTTCATGCGGGGTGGCGCGTCCGACGCCTTGTATGACGGCAGCGCCATGGCCCGCCAGGGCATTGTTTTTGTGTCGATCAACTACCGCATTGGCGTTGATGGTTTCATGCACTTTGACGATGCTGCGCCCAACCGGGGGCTGCAAGACCAACTGGCTGCGCTGCGATGGGTACAAGAGCACATTGGCTTGTTTGGCGGCGACCCACGCCGCGTGACTGTGGCGGGTGTGTCGGCAGGAGCCGGCGCCATCACCCACCTGATGGGTTTGTCCAGCAGTGATCACTTGTTAGAACGCGTCATTTTGCAAAGCCCCAGCATGCAAAGCCACAGCCTGGAGGACGCACAGCGCATCCGCCATGCATTGGCCGGAGTGCTGTGCGTTGCGCCCACGCGCCAAGCACTCGCCGCGGTACCGCTGGCCTCGCTGACCCGGGCATTGGCCTCGTTTATGGGCAATGAGGACCTCAAAAAGCAATGGGGACTGCGACCCAGAAATTACTTTCCAGTGCGCCCAGTGATCGATGGCCTCCTGATTGAGATGGAGCCCTTGCCAGCGATTGAAAAGCGCCTAAATACGGGCGGTGCCAAGCGGAAGGTCTTGCTTGGCTCCAATGCAGAAGAAATGCGTTTCTACCTGGTCCCGAATGGGGAGATTGATCGTATTGATGAGGCCAGGGTCCGGACCTTTGCAGAAGACATCGGCTGGTCCGCTCAAACCTTGGCCCAGACGCTGGACGGCTACCTGGCCGAGAGCTCACAAATGAGCTTGGGCGATGCCTTGAGCCGCATCCAGACCGATTATTTTTACGGCAAGCCCACCTTGGCCCTGGAAAAATTGCTGCACCAGGCCAATTGCCCCACCTTTTTGTACCGGTTTGAATGGCAATCGCCCTTGTATGGAGGACGCTTGGGCGCAGCCCATGCCATGGAAATCCCATTTGTCTTGGGTAATACCCATTCGAGCCGGGCCCAGGAGTTCATTGGTGCGCTGGCGCCAGGCGCTTTGGCCCATGACATGCACACCCGCTGGGCCAGATTTGTGAGGGGTGACGCCATGCCCGACTGGGCTGATGCGGGGCAGCGTTTGCGGGTATTCAAAAAGGTAAAAGAAATCGGGACGACTGAGTATGAGTCACCACTAATGAGGAGAGGCCCCTAAGTGATGACGGACCACGACCGGCCGCTTTCGCTGCATTACCGCCGCCCAAGGCAGCGCCGCGACCGTTCGCTTTGGGTCGAAGGGGCATAGTGGGACAACCTAGCAGGTTCTAATTCCGGAGCCTTTAGCACAGAGGATCTGAAAACTCTCGGTAAAAGAAGATGTCTCAACATTTAGAATAATGAACTGGGGCCCAAGTACTTGATCGGCTTGTTCTTGGGAAACTTAGGCGGTTTGTGATCTGGTATCTTCTAGC
>CAIMVC010000429.1 GCA_903844825.1 uncultured Burkholderiales bacterium
GTCCGGATCGTCATTGAAAGCACGCATCACGTCGATGTGCTTGAGGCCATTGATCGGGTCACAACCAATGCCCACGGCACTGGACTGGCCCAGGCCGATTTCGGTGAGCTGCGCCACCGCTTCGTAGGTCAGCGAGCCGGGGCGGCTGACCACGCCAATGCGCCCCTGGCGGTGAATATGACCGGGCATGATGCCGATCTTGATTTCTTCAGGCGTGATCAGGCCGGGGCAGTTAGGGCCGAGCAGCAAGGTTTTCTTGCCGCCGGCCGCTTCCTTGGCCTTCATGCGGTTGCGCACTTCCAGCATGTCCTTAACGGGAATGCCTTCGGTGATGCAAATGGCCAGGTCGAGATTGGCCTCGACGGCTTCCCAGATGGCTGCCGCCGCGCCGGCTGGCGGCACGTAAATCACCGACACCGTGGCACCCGTGGCCTGGGCCGCTTCGGTGACGTTGGCGTAAATCGGGATGCCTTCGAAATCTTCGCCGGCCTTCTTGGGGTTGACACCGGCTACAAAGCAGTTTTTGCCGTTGGCGTAGTCACGGCACATGCGCGTGTGGAACTGACCGGTTTTGCCGGTAATGCCCTGCGTGATGACTTTGGTGTTTTCGTTGATGTAAATGCTCATGCTGTCCTCGCAAGGTGAATGCTATTGTCAAATGACCGCAACGCTGCCGGCAGTGCCGGGCTGCATGTGGTCGCCCCCATGAGGGGGGCAGCGCCAAGGGCGCTTCGGGGAAGATTCATTTAACGGCAGCGACTATTTTGGTCGCGGCTTCAGCCATGGTGTCGGCAGCAATGATCGGCAGGCCTGACTCGGCCAGCATTTTCTTGCCCAGGTCTTCGTTGGTGCCCTTCATGCGCACGACCAGCGGAACCGACAGGTTCACAGCCTTGCAGGCGGTGATCACGCCTTCGGCGATGGTGTCGCACTTCATGATGCCGCCGAAGATGTTGACCAGGATGCCCTTGACCTCGGGGTTCTTGAGCATGATCTTGAAAGCTTCCGTGACTTTCTGGGGGGGGGCGCCACCGCCGACGTCCAGGAAGTTGGCAGGCTCGCCACCGAACAACTTGATGGTGTCCATGGTGGCCATGGCCAGGCCGGCGCCATTGACCAGGCAGCCGATATTGCCGTCCAGGCTGATGTAAGCCAGGTCAAACTTGGAAGCCTCGACTTCGGCCGGGTCTTCTTCGTCCAGATCGCGGTAAGCGACGATCTCGGGATGACGGAACATGGCATTGGGGTCAAAGTTGAACTTGGCGTCCAGCGCCTTGATGCCGCCGTTGCCTTCGAGGATCAGCGGGTTGATCTCGACCAGGCTGGCGTCGGTGTCCATGTAAACCTTGTAGAGCTTTTTGAGCACGTCCACCGCCTGGGCGGTCGATGCGGCAGGCACGGTCATGCCGTCGGCAAGCTCTTTGGCCTGTGCGTCGGTCAGGCCCACCGCCGGGTCGACGAACACCTTGATGATTTTCTCGGGGGTGGCATGGGCCACTTCCTCAATGTCCATGCCGCCTTCGCTGGAGGCCATAAAAGCAACTTTTTGCGTGGCGCGATCGGTCACGGCCGAGACGTAATATTCTTTCTTGATGTCGGCGCCATCTTCGATCAACAGGCGGCGAACTTTCTGGCCCGCAGCGTCGGTCTGATGCGTGATGAGCTGCATGCCCAGGATTTCGCCAGCGAGCTTTTTGACTTCGTCAATGCTGCGGGCCAGCTTGACGCCGCCACCTTTACCGCGACCACCCGCATGGATCTGCGCCTTGACAACCCAGACCGGGCCGCCGAGCTTTTGCGCAGCTTCAACGGCTTCCTGCACGGTGAAGGCGGGAATACCGCGTGGAACCGGCACGCCGAAATTGCGCAAGATTTCCTTGCCTTGGTACTCGTGAATTTTCATGAAACGACTTTCAGGAATCAGTAAAAGGGCCCCGCCATGAAGTCTGAGGCGAGGTGGGCAAGCGATAAGCAGAACCTCAAATTGTCGCTTGCGCCGACGCTAGACACAACAGCGCAGAACTGTATCATGGTGCGTCGCACAATATTTGCGCGTAACTTACGCCCTGATCAGGCCCGTTGGCAGAGCAGGTCCCGGCCACCAGCGCCCCCTGCGCGGTCAGGCCTTCACAGCTTGGATATAGAGGACAGATTGCCATGGCTTCGGTATTTATTGACGGCGAGGCAGGCACCACCGGCTTGCAGATTCGCGAACGGCTGCAAGCCATGGCGGGCATTGAGCTTGTCAGCATCGCCCCCGAGCGGCGCAAGGACGCAGCCGCCAAGCGCGAGCTAATGGCCCGCGTCGATGTGGTGATTTTGTGCCTGCATGACGACGCTGCGCGCGAGTCTGTCGCCATGATCGACGAGACGGCTCGCACGAGCGGAAAAAAAGGCCCCAAGGTCATCGACGCTTCGACCGCTCACCGCACCGCCGGGGGCTGGGTGTTCGGCTTTCCCGAGCTAACAGCCGGGCAGAAAGAGGCTGTTGCGCGCGCCGACCGGGTGTCGAACCCGGGCTGCTACGCCACTGGAGCCATTGCCCTGATTCGGCCTCTGATCGAAGCCGGCATGCTGCCCGCCGATTTCGCGCTGTCACTGCCGTCAGTCAGCGGCTACTCGGGGGGCGGGCGCTCCATGATCGAGGCGTACGAGGCGGGCACGGCACCACTGTTCGAGGTCTATGGCCTTGGCCTGGAGCACAAGCATCTGGCCGAAATCATGAAGTACACCGGGCTGACCCGGCGCCCTATTTTTATTCCATCGGTGGGTAACTTCAGGCAAGGCATGCTGGTGCAAATGCCGCTGCATCTGGACCTTTTGCCCGGCCAGCCCAAAGCCGAGCAGCTGCAGCAAGCCCTGGCGAGTCACTACGCCGGCAGCGAATGGGTCAGCGTGCCCGCTGCCACCGAATCAGGCAAGCTCGATGCCACCGCACTGGCCGACACCAACCACATGGAACTGCGCGTCTTCGCCAACGAAAAATACCGCCACGCGGTGCTGATCGCACGCCTGGACAACCTGGGCAAAGGCGCATCGGGCGCAGCGGTCCAAAACCTCAAGCTGATGTTGGGGCTCTAGGCTGAGGCTCTGGGCTGGGACTTTAGGCTCGGGCGCTAGGCTCGGGCGCTAGGCTCGGGTTTCAGCGCGCCGGCTGAATCAGGCCAAGCCAGCTGGGCGCGGCCGAATGCCTCAAGCGGCAGATCGGCCTGGCGTGAGCGCCAGCCCGGCCCGATGTCCCGTTGGCGGTTCAGGAGCGCAACAACGCCGGGCCTCAGAGCTCATCCGACTCATCCGCTTCCTCGCCCGCACGCGAGACGACCCGGCGGATGGCCTCTGCGCCAAAGCCCCTGGCCGCGAGAAAGCGCATTTGCCTGGCTCGCTCGGCGGGGGTCTGACCGATGGGGTCGGATGCGCCGAATTTTTTACGCCAGACTTCGCGTGCACGCTCGACTTCGCTGCCCCGCAGCGCGTTGATGGCCTGCGCCACCGCATCGGCCTCCAGACCCTTGCCCAACAATTCATGGCGGATACGGGCTGCGCCGAAGCGGCTGGCACGCCGGTTGACCACGGAGTCGACGACCCGCGCTTCGCTGATAAAGTCGCGCGCCTGCAGCTCGTCGAGCACACGGCTGAGTTGGCCGGGCTCCTCTTCATGCGCTGCCAGCTTGCGCTCAAGCTCGGCGCGGGAATGTTCGCGCTGAGCCAGCAGCCGCAGGGCCCGTCCTTTGAGCGAAAGACTCAGGCCGCTGCGCCGGGCGGGGGCAGCGCCTTCTTGCGCCTGCTCGGTGCGCCGACCAGGCGCAGGGCTCACGCTGCCCTCCAGAGCGCCTGCGCCACTTTTTTAATCACCAGAAAAACCCCGGTTGTCAGCACGGTCAAACGTCTGGAAGGCATGTAAAAACCTCGGTCAATAGTTCGGGGGGCATGGCTGGGCAGGCTGCGCCGGGGGTTCTCAGGCCTTGGCCTGCTTTTCGGCTTTTTCAGCCTTTTCGGGTTTTTCGGCCTTGGCGGGCTTGGCGCTCGGGGCATCCTGAATCAGGGGAATGCCCAGGGATTCGCGCACCTTGTTTTCGATCTCAATGGCGAGCTCGGGGTTTTCTTTCAAAAATTCACGCGAGTTGTCGCGGCCCTGGCCGATTTTTTCGCCGTTAAAGGCGTACCAAGCGCCCGACTTTTCAACAATATTACCGGCCACACCCAGATCGAGCACCTCCCCGAGCCGGCTGATGCCTTCGCCGTAAAGAATGTCGAACTCTGCCGTCTTGAACGGAGAGGCCACCTTGTTCTTGACCACCTTGACGCGGGTCTCGTTGCCGATGACCTCTTCACCCTTCTTGATGGAGCCGATTCGGCGAATGTCCAGCCGCACCGACGCATAGAACTTCAGCGCATTGCCGCCGGTGGTGGTTTCAGGCGAGCCGAACATGACGCCGATCTTCATGCGAATCTGGTTAATGAAGATGACCA
>CAIMVC010000430.1 GCA_903844825.1 uncultured Burkholderiales bacterium
CATGTGTGCAGCGGTTAAGGCCGGTGCCAGCGTCAAGCTCGGTTGCGACCACACCAACTACCCGGCGCATGTGACCATTGCGCCCGAAGCCCTGGCCTCGCTGGCCAGCGACCTGGCCGGAAGCGTTTTTTGGGAACCAAGTTCAGCATAAGGCTCGGGACTGGATTCAGCGCCAGCTAAAACCCAGTTAAAAAGCCCCTCACGAGGGGCTTTTTAACGGCTGTATCGGTCGGTTATTTTGAATCCGGCGCCTCAATCCATCCGGATATTGGCCGCCTTGATGGCCTTGCCCCAGTCCGCGGTTTCGCGCTCCAGCAGCCGGGTGGTGTCTGCCGGTGGCAAAAAGCGCACCTCGATGCCGGCCAGGTCGGCGCGCTGACGGGTCTCGGGCAACTCCATGCTGCGCTTGACGTCCTGCGCGAGTTTTTGCAGCACGGCCGCCGGCGTTCCGGCTGGCGCGTACAAGGCCACCCACGACTCCAGCTCAAAGCCCGACAGCCCGGCTTCGCTCACCGTGGGTACTTGCGGCATGCCGGGGTGACGCGTTTTGCCGGTCACCGCCAGAGCCCTGAGCTTGCCGCTCTGGACGTGGCCCATCACCGAGGGCGGCGTGGTGATGAACACCTGCACCTGCCCGGCCAGCACGTCAGCGATGGCCTGGCCCGAGCCCTTGTAGGGCACATGGACCATCTCCACGCCGGTCTGCAGTTTGAAGATTTCGGTGCCGATGTGCGAGACCGAGCCGTTGCCCTGCGAGGCGTAGTTCAGCTTGCCCGGGTTCTGTCGGGCCCAGGCGATGAATTCGCGCAAGGTGTTGGCCGGCACCGACGGATGCACGGCGATCACGTTGGTGGCGACAGTGATCAGCCCGACGGGCGTCAGGTCCTTCAAGTCCCAGGACAGCTTGTCCATGAGGATCGGATTGGCGATGTGGTAGCCCGAATAGGACACCAGCAAGGTGTGGCCGTCCTTGGGGCTGCGGGCGACGTTTTGGTAAGCCAGGTTGCCGCTGGCGCCAGGCTTGTTGTCAACCACCACCGACTGCCCAATGACCCGGGCCAGCGGTTCGGCGACCAGGCGCGCCGAGGTGTCGACCAGCCCGCCAGGGGGGTTGGGCACCACCAGCGTGATCGCCTTGGCCGGAAAGGTTTGCGCCTGCGCGCCCGCCGGCAGCGCCAGCATGAGCGTCAAGGGCAGGCACAGGGCTGCGAGCTTGAGCGCCGCCCATCGCATGGCGCGGTGGCTTGAATGGGCTGCAGAATTTGTGGCTGGGCTTGGGTCGGTTTCAGGGGTTCGAGCGAACATGCAGTCTCCGTGTGGTTTGTGGCTTGATTCGGTGTTGTGGGTTCAGGCAGTTCAGGCAGTTCAGGCAGTTCAGGCAGTTCAGGCAGTTCAGGCAGTTCAGTCAGCGCATGCCCATGCGCACGTCGGAAAAAATGCCTTGGGCCTGGCGCGGTGGGCAGCGCCAGTATTGCGGGCTGGCCTGCACTTGGCCGCCGAGTGCTGCAGCAGCTTCCCAGCCCCAGTGGGGCTGGTACAAAAAGGCGCGTGCCAGCGCCACCAGGTCGGCATCGCCGCGCGCTAGCACCCCTTCGGCTTGTTGTGCTTCGGTGATCAGGCCGACCGCAAAGGTGGCCAGGCCCGAGCGCTCGCGCACGGCCTTGGCCAGTGGCACCTGGTACTCCGGTGCCAGCGGGATTTTTTGCTGTGCGGCCACGCCGCCCGAGGAGATGTGGACGAACTGTGCACCCGCCTGCTTGAGCCTAACCGCCAGGTCGGCGGTTTCGTCCACGCTCCAGCCGCCGTCGACCCAGTCGGTGCCCGACAGCCGCATGCCCAGCGTGCCACCAAAAACGTCGCGCACGGCCGTGAACACTTCCATCGCAAAGCGAATGCGGTTGTCAAACGAGCCGCCGTAGCGGTCTTGCCGTTGATTGGCAATGGGCGAGAGGAACTGGTGCATCAGGTAGCCATGGGCAGCGTGCAGTTCAATGGCATCCAGACCCAGGGCCTGGCTGCGCCTGGCAGCATCCACGAAATCCTGGCGAATGCGGCCGATGTCGGCCACCGATAGTTCAACGGGATCGGGTTCCTGCGGCAGATGCGGCAAGGCGCTGGGAGCGACGGTGGTCCAGCCGCCATCGGCCGGGCTGATGAGCGCGCCACCATGCCAGGGCGCGGCGCTCGAGGCCTTGCGACCGGCATGGCCGAGCTGAATGCACACGGCTACCGGTGGCGCCAGGCGCCGGGCTCTGGCCAACTGCTCGCCTAGCGCTGCGGCCGTGGTGTCGTCCCACAGCCCCAGGCAGCCGGGACTGATGCGGCCCGCGGGTGATACAGCGGTGGCTTCGAGGGTGACCATGGCTGCGCCGCTGTTGAACAGTTGCCCCCAGTGCATCAGGTGCCAGTCGCTGGCCCGGCCTTCATGGGCCGCGTACTGGCACATGGGTGCCACGACGATGCGGTTGGCCAGGGTCAGCGGCCCGTCCGGGGCCGCAAAGGTGAAGGGGGAAAACAAGTGGCTCAAGAAAAGATACCTTAAAAAATGACGGAGCTCGGGCAGAGCGGTCGCGGCCGCATCCAGGCTGGCTACACGATAATTGTCGGGCTAAAGGATGCTAAAGATGCTGTTTTTGCTATCGCCCGCGAAATCGCTCGACTACGAGACACCGACCGCCGAGTTGCCCCACACCTTGCCCCATTTTGTGCCCCGCTCGGCCGAGCTGATCAAGGTGCTGCGTCAGAAGTCGCCCCAGCAAATCGCCGAACTGATGGATTTGTCCGACAAACTGGCCGGCCTGAACGTGGCACGCTACGAAGGGTGGTCATCTAAATTCAGCTCCAAAAACTCGCGCCAGGCGGCGCTGGCCTTTAACGGTGACGTTTATGAGGGCCTTGACGCCCGTAGCTTGGCGCCGGCCCAGCTCGACTGGGCGCAGCAGCACGTCTGCATTCTCAGCGGCCTGTATGGTGTGCTACGGCCGCTCGACTGGATGCAGCCCTACCGGCTCGAAATGGGCACGGCGCTGCCCACGTCGCACGGCAAAAATCTCTACCAGTTCTGGGGCTCGGCGATTGCCGACTACCTCAACGAGCGGGCAGCCGCTGACGTGTCGCCGGTGGTGGTGAACCTGGCCAGCGAGGAGTATTTCAAGGCGGTGGATCGCAAGGCCCTCAAGCCACGGGTGGTGAGCTGCGTTTTTGAGGAGCTCAAGGCGGGCAAGTACAAGATCATCAGCTTCATGGCCAAGCGTGCGCGCGGTCTGATGGTGCGCTATGCGATCCAGAACCAGGCGCTCACGGTCAATAAGCTGGAGGGCTTCGACCTGGAAGGCTACCAGTTCACGCCGGCTGCTTCCGAGCCGGACCGACTGGTGTTCAGGCGTTCGCCGTCGGTTTGAGACGCTTCGCTGCGCACGCCTTGGCATGGGCCTGGCCGTCTCTTGGATCGTTGACTGACTCATGAGAACGGGAGACTTCATGGACTCGAAAAACTTGCTTCCGGGCGTCACCCCTGAACTGCTGACCTGGCTGGCATCGCAAAAAAGGGCTGGCTTTGAGACCGTGGTGATCCACCAGGCCCTGCGCGAGGCGGGCTGGGACGACGCCGTCGCTCGGGCCTTGCTCGACTTGCCGGCGCAGGACCCGCGCGAGCTTGAGCACCAAGACGCTGGTGAGCTGCCACCGCCACTGCCCGTCCCCTGGCCGCCAACGCTGGCGCAGCACCTGGTGATGCCGGCGGGCGACCGGTCTGTCCGGGCGCTGGTGGTCATGCGTGAGCCCGACTTGCTGGTGCTTGACGGGCTGTTGAGCGACGAAGAATGCCAGGCGCTGATGGCCGCGGCGCAGCCCCGCTTGGCGCGCTCCCTGACGGTCGCCGTCAAAACCGGTGGCGAGGAAGAAAATGCCGACCGCACCAGCCAGGGCATGTTCTTTGAGCGCGGCGAGACCGAACTGATCGCCCGCATTGAAGCGCGCATTGCCAGTTTGCTGAACTGGCCGGTCGAAAATGGCGAGGGTTTGCAGATCCTGCGTTATGCGCCAGGGGCGCAGTACAAGCCGCATTACGATTATTTTGACCCCGCCGAGCCGGGCACGGCCAGCATTTTGACGCGTGGCGGGCAGCGCGTGGCCACCGTGGTGATGTACCTCAACGAGCCCGAGGCCGGTGGGGGTACGGTGTTTCCCGAGGTTCAACTCGAATGCCTGCCCAAGCGCGGAAACGCCGTGTTTTTCAGCTACAGCCGGCCGCACCCCAGCAGCCGCAGCCTGCACGGCGGCTCACCCGTGCTGGCCGGCGAAAAGTGGATCGCCACCAAGTGGCTGCGCGAGCGCGAGTTCATTTGAAGCCAGCGCGCCCGAATCGAATCGGCTCGCTCTGAGGGCTTAGCGTGCCGACCCGTTGCAAAATAGCGCCACATGAACAATCCAGAACAATCCGAACTTGGCAAGGCGTCCGCCTATGTGGACCAGTATGACGCTTCCTTGTTGTTTCCCATACCGCGCGCCGTCAAGCGCGCAGAAATTGGCGTCACCGCGCAAGCCCCTTTTTTTGGTGCCGACCTGTGGACGGCTTACGAGCTGAGCTGGCTTAATTTGCGCGGCAAGCCGCAGGTTGCGCTGGCGCAGGTGGTCGTGCCCTGCGAGACGCCCAACATCATTGAGAGCAAGTCTTTCAAGCTGTACCTGGGCAGTTTTAACAACACGCGCTTTGCCGATGCGGCCGCCGTTGGAGCCTGCTTGCGTGCTGACTTGAGCCAGGCGGTGTGGCGCCGCAGCGATGGCTCGCCCGCCAGCGCAGCACCCGCCGTGGGGATCAAGCTGCTGCTACCCGAGATGTTTGACCGGGAGCCGATTCACGAACTCGACGGCCTGAGCCTGGACCGGCTGGACGTGGCGTGTGAGCGCTACAGCCCTGCGCCTGAGCTGCTCACCGCGGCCTTTGATGAGCCCCCCGTGAGCGAGGTGCTGACCAGTAACCTGCTCAAAAGTAACTGCCTCGTCACCGGTCAGCCCGACTGGGGCAGTCTGCAGATCAGCTACAACGGCCCGCAAATTGAGCAAGAGGGATTGCTGCAGTACATCGTGAGCTATCGCAACCACAACGAGTTTCATGAGCAGTGCGTCGAGCGCATCTTCATGGACCTGTGGACGCGCTGCAAGCCCGCCAAGCTGGCGGTGTACGCGCGCTACACCCGGCGCGGCGGGCTGGACATCAACCCGTTTCGCACCAGCTTTCCGCAAGCCTTGCCGGCTGCGGTGCGCACTGCGCGTCAGTGATGCGCCAATGATGCGTCAGTGATGCGTCAGTGATGCGTCAGTCGGGCGCGCGGCCCGGCGCGACCCAATGGCAACGGCTCAGTCCAGTTCCCTGAACGAGCGCAGCGGTGCCAGGTCGGGGAACTGCCCGGCTCGCTTGTCTTTCATGGCAGCCACCGCCTCGCCCACGTGCCGGTTGCTCCAGATCGCGCCTTGCAGCCAGCCCATTTGCCGCAGCGAGTCGTCCACGCTGTGGTCCCGTGCGTAGTCGATGGCCTGCTTGCTGCCCCAGATGGCGACGGCCGGCTTGGCGGCAATGTCGCGGGCGCAGGCCATGGCCGCCGCCAACGTGGCTTCGGCGCTGTCCAACACCTCGTTGACGAAGCCATGGGCCAGCGCCCGCTGCGCGCTCAGGCGCCGCCCGGTGTAGGCCAGTTCCTTGACCAGTGCCATGGGCAGCAGCTTGGGCAGGCGCTGCAGCGTGCCTACATCGGCGACCATGCCGATGTTGATTTCCTGCACACAAAAGAAGGCGTCGGCCGAGGCGTAGCGCAGGCAGCAGGCGGTCACCATGTCGACCGCGCCGCCAATGCAGCCGCCCTGAATGGCCGCGATCACCGGCATGCGCAGTTTCTCGAGCCGGGTGAAGGTGGCCTGCATGTCGGTGAGCAGGTCAAAAATAGCGGCCCGGCCCTCGGCGCTTTGGTCATCCATGGTGATCGCGCCGGCAAAGGTGTCCAGTGCCATGCCCGCGCTGAAATGCTTGCCGGTGCTGGAAATCACCAAAGCCCGCGCCAGAGCTGACTTGTGCAGGTCGCCGAGCACCTGGTCGAGCTCGCGCCAAAAGGTAGGGTTCATGGTGTTCATTGCCTCGGGGCGCTTGAGCACCAGGTGGGCGATGGCGTCGTTGATGGTCAGGTCAAAGCAGCTGAGGTTTTGCATGGCTGACACTTTAGCCCAAACCCCGCAGTTGGCCGCTGATGCCCTCTTGAAACGTCAAATGAATCAAGGCCTTGCTCCAGGGCAAATACCGCCTTCTGGGTGAGCGCGCTGCGCGGTCGCTAGTCCGCCGCTTCAGGCCGCTGGCGTTGTTGCTCAAGGGTGAGAAGTTTCTCCTCTGGTGTGCAGATCTGCCCGCAGGCGGCCTTGACCTGTACGAAGTGTCCAGCCACATGTAGAACACTGCGGGCGCGTTCGTCTGTGAGGATCAAAAGTAGACCTTGATCAGCTAGGCCTGAATATGTCTTTCAATCAACATCAGGTCATCAAAAATACCGAGTGCGCCAACTTGGAGGAGGCGGTCGCGCAGGGCGGGGCTGGCGTGGCCGCCACCAACAAACCCAATGGCCGGCATTCCGGCTTTGACCGCCGCGACAATGCCCACCGGACTGTCCTCGATCACCAGACAGTTCTGGGGGAGCACACCGCAGCGCGCGGCCGCATGCAAAAAAAGATCTGGAGCCGGCTTGCCTTCCTTCACATCTTCACCGCTGAAGATCCGGCCCTTGAACAAGTCAGCGAGCCCGGTGATCTCGAAAGTCATTGCTAGGCGTGCCTGTGAGCTGTTGGAGCCCACACAAAAGGGCATGCGCAAAGACTTCAACATCTGCTCAACGCCGGCCATGGGCTTTAACTCTTGGCGGAAGGTCTGTTCCAAAAGCTGTGCGTGACGACTGGCGTAGGTGGCAGGAAGCTCAATGCCATAGTCGCTGCGCACCTTGGCGACTGCGGCAGCAAAGGTCAATCCGGTAAAGGATTTCTGCCTCTCCTGCGCATCCAGGTGCACACCGAACTCAGCCAGCGCGAGCCCCGCCACCTTGACGGACAAAGGCTCGCTATCGACCAGGACCCCGTCGCAGTCAAAAATAATCAACTCAGTCAATTTATTTCCAATCTGTAGTCCTGGGGCCTATTCAAAAAAATCAGCGTGGCAATAGACGCTGAACTTCTTGCGCGGCAGACTTCAGCGCCGTTTCTGGCGTGGCTTTTTGCTCCACCACCTGGGCCAAGTTGTCGACGATGGTCTGGGTGACTTTGACCCCGTTGGTGCCGGGGAATGAGTACCACGGGATCATGACGCTCATCTGGTTCAAGCCTGCACGGAACAAGGGGTTCTCCTTGTAGAAGTTACCCAGATACTTCGCATCCTTGGGCGCCAGGTCGTTGTTGGGCACATAACCCGTACCCGGCACGACCACGGAAGCACCGTAGGCGCCGCTGGCGAAACGAATGAACTCGTAGACAGCCTTTTGCCTTTTCGGGTCGGTGGTAAACATCACGGCTGCATTGCCGCCCGTGGGCAGGCGCCCCTTCTTGGCGTCGATCACCGGCATGGCGGTGGTGCGCAGGGCAAACTTGTCACCCACGCCATTGATCGCGCCGCGCAGACCGCCGGTGGTCCAGAAAAACATACCGAGCTTGCCAGCGTAGAAAGACTGCAGCGCTGCGTCCGAGGTCATCGCGGTCATCTTGCCCTCCTTGACCATGCGGTCAACGAGCTTGAACGAGGCGAGGCCTTCTGGGCCGTCAAAGGCGACTCGCTTTTCATCGGCGCTGAGCATGGTGCCGCCATGGCCAAACAACAGAGCCGAGAACATCCAGTCATCACCTTGCCAGCGAAACTGCATGCCCTTGACACCGTCACCCAAGGCTTCGATCTTGCTTGCCAGAGCGAACACCTCGTCCCAGCTCTTCGGCGGGTTGTCTGGATTACCGCCCGCCTTGCGAACCAGGTCGGCGTTGTAATAGAAGATCGGGTTGGAGGTGGCAAAGGCCAGACCCACCTGGCGGTCCTTGAAGCGAGCCAGGCCCAGGAGGCGCTCGGAAAATCCGTCTTGCACCAGCTTGGAGTCGGCCTTGGTGAATGCGGTCAGATCGACACCGATGTTGCGCTCGGCGAGCACGCGCAAGCGGTTCAGGCCAATGAAGCTTACGTCGGGCATCTCTGCCGTGCCGGCTTGACGCAGCATCAGCTGCAGGCCCTCTTCGTAGGTGGGTGAGGGGCTGGCGAACTTGATCTTCACATCGGGATGGGTCTTCATGTACTCCGTGGAGATCTGATCCATCACGTTCTTGAAGAATCCCGGCATGGGGTAGTGAACAAGAATTTCGGTGGTCTGCGCGAAAACTGCACCAGACCAGAACGTGAGACTGGCACCGACACTGGCAATAAAACGCTTCATTAAAACTCCCTGATAGAGGTTGGTTGAGGAGAAATCTGCTTCACCCTTTGAGTCCGCTCATCGTCATGCCCTCGATAAACAGACGCTGTGCGAATAGAAAGAACAAGACAAGAGGCAACGTGATCACAACGGCCGCTGCCATCAGCGCGCCATAGTCGTCACCCGCCTCAGCAGCGCGGAAGAACAGGAGGCCGAGCGGCGGTGTCGCTAGCTCGGTCTTGGTAATGGCAATCAGCGGCCAGTAGAGGTCGTTCCAATGCGCGACTACCGAGAACACCGCGAAAGCAGACGCTGCTGGCCACGCGTTAGGCAGCACGATCCGCCAAACAATGGCCAATTCGCTCAGGCCGTCGCAGCGTGCGGCGGCGATCAGGTCATCCGGGATGGACTTGATGAACTGGCGGAACAGGAAAATGGCGAACACCGATAGCAAAAAAGGGACTATCAGCACTGACAAGGTATTGAGCAGACCCGTGCTGCGCGCCGCGGCATACAAGGGAATGGAGATGGCATGGATAGGAATTAGCAGTCCAAGCAAGACCATGCCGAACACCCACTCGCGGCCGCGGAAACGCAGTTTGGCCAGCGCGTAGGCGCAGGGCAGTGCGAAAAGGATCTGGAACACCACGATGGCCAAACAGACATAGAGGCCATTCAGCAGAACCTGACCCATGGGAATGCGGGTCAGCGCCTTGGTGTAGTTCGATAGCGCTGACCATTGCTGGGGCACCAGCTGCAGCGTCGAGGAAAACACCTCAGCCTGCGGCTTAAGCGAGGTCGAGACCATGAAGATGAAAGGCGCCAGGATGAATGCGGCCCCGAGCACAAGGAGCACGATGCGCAGG